>NZ_VRMC01000558.1:0-254 GCF_008369905.1 Pseudonocardia sp. EV170527-09 | reverse complement strand
GCCCAGCACCGGCCACCCCCGCGGCCCCGGCGGCAGAGGCAGCTTCGAGGACGACGTGGCGCTGCCGCGGCAGAGAAGCCAGAGGGACGCGGCTGCCACGGCAGCCAGGGAGCCGAGCAGCAGGAGGAGCGCGTCGTGGTCCATGGTGTCTCTGGGCTGCAGGGTAGGATGAAACGTTAGTTGCACTTGCACGCGCGTGTCGTTGCGACTGTTTAGAATATGGAGGTCGATGTAGTTGGCATGCACATACATAC
>NZ_VRMC01000557.1:0-254 GCF_008369905.1 Pseudonocardia sp. EV170527-09 | reverse complement strand
GTGGTGGCGCTGACGGCGATTGCACCGTCCGGGTTTTCGGTGCCGTCGACGAAACCCAGCAGGTCGCGGTTGTCGAAGAAGCGAAAGCCGTGCACTTCGTCGACCACCGTCACCGCACCGGCCATCGCCTTGAGGATGCGCCCGGCCAGTTCGAAACACACGTCCATGGATTCGGCCCGGATGTGGAACAGCAGATCGCCGGGTGTCACGGGCGCGGAGTGGCGCGGCCCCGTCAATGGGGTGAAGGGATGCAG
>NZ_VRMC01000556.1:0-254 GCF_008369905.1 Pseudonocardia sp. EV170527-09 | reverse complement strand
GAGACAGGTCTGGGGCCTGGGCGACGGCGGCACCGACGGCCTCGGGGATGCCGGGTTCGGCGAGCTCGACGAACCCCAGTTCCACCGGGATACCAGGCAGCTTGCGAGCAACGCGCTCAGCCAAAGCACGGCACTCGGCCACACCTGCCTCGTCGCGGGTGCCGTGGGCAGCGATGACCAGCGGAGTTCCGCTGGTGAGGGGATCGGTCATTTCGAATCCTTTGTGTCGTTTATGGGCTCAGACATGCGAGTGG
>NZ_VRMC01000555.1:0-254 GCF_008369905.1 Pseudonocardia sp. EV170527-09 | reverse complement strand
GTCGGCCATCCCCGCCGGCCCCTCGGCCCGGTAGCGGTCGGACCACTTCTTGGCGGTCCGCGCGGAGACCATGAACATTGTCGCGGCCGCGGTGTGGGTCCAGCCGTGCTCGACGACGAGTTGAGCGAGCCGCAGCCGGGCGCGCGGGGTCAGAGCGGCGTTAGCGTGGGACACGAAGGCCTCCGGTGGGTGAAGCGGTTCCTAGACAGCTCCACTTCACAACCGGAGGCCTTCGTGTCCCACGCTAACGCCGC
>NZ_VRMC01000554.1:0-255 GCF_008369905.1 Pseudonocardia sp. EV170527-09 | reverse complement strand
CTAGAAAGGTATGGTTTTCTTTTTATGATTTTTGGCTTTTAGTCCTTCTTAATTTATCTGGGTACTTGCTATTTCTGGAGAAGAATCTAGTTTAGGTGGTTGATTTGTTGTTTCGAGTGTAGCTTAGGTTTTATCAGTCAACCCCAAAAGATATGCTTTTTTATATCTTTCTATGCCAAATTTATCTGGGTACCTTTTAAATTTAGAGGAAATTATATATGTACCCATATATGTTGGTTCATTTGTCAACAGAGT
>NZ_VRMC01000553.1:0-255 GCF_008369905.1 Pseudonocardia sp. EV170527-09 | reverse complement strand
GCATCTTCTTCGGATCTTCGGCCTGGTCGAGCAGTGCGTTTATGTTCGCGAGTGCCATGCGAGCGATACGATCCACCATGCCCATTCGGACTTCCTCCAGATGCATGCTCTATTTCGTTTTCTTGTCGGCCCGTTCCTTCGTCGAGGTCAGGCGGCCAACACGGTCCGCCGAGTTGGCAGAACGGCTTGCGATCGAAGCGCGTCCATAATCCGAACCATCGCGTCCGCGCTCGGCATGCGGATCACCGAGTCGAC
>NZ_VRMC01000552.1:0-255 GCF_008369905.1 Pseudonocardia sp. EV170527-09 | reverse complement strand
AGTCCGGTGCGTGTGGCCGCCACGACCACGGCTGCGTGACCCGGTGCCGTCAGGTGCACGTTCGGCATGACGTAGACGCGCGAGAAGAAGGAGTTGAGGCCTATGATCCGGACCTTGTAACGGCTGCCGGGCTCAAGGTGCTTGCCAGGTCTCAGCGATAATGCGTTCAGGTCGCCGTTGATGAACCGGTGCTGCCAGACGTCGCTCTCGACGGAGAGTACGCGGGTGGGAAAGCCGAAGCGGACCTCCATGCCC
>NZ_VRMC01000006.1:0-95946 GCF_008369905.1 Pseudonocardia sp. EV170527-09 | reverse complement strand
GGACCCTGGCCGACGGCTGGGCCTACGCCCGACTCTATGAGTCGACCCGCCAACGCAACGACGCCCTACCCGGCTGGCTGCACTTCTACAATCACCACCGCGCTCACTCCGCCATCGGCGGCCAGCCACCAGTCACCAGGCTGACCAACCTCCCTGGACATCACACCTAGCGCACCCAGCGGTCGAACCAGGACAGCAGCGCCGCGCGCTGCAGCTCGGTGCCCGGGGTGACGGTGCCGAGCCCGTCCCCGGCGCCGTGCTCGAGGCCGGGCAGCTGCAGGTAACGGGTCGGGATGCCGAGATCGGCGATCGCGGCGGTGAAGCGCGCCACCGGCGCCGCCGGGACGAGGTGGTCCGCCGAGCCCTGCACGACCAGCGTCGGCGGCGAGTCGGACCGGGCATGGGTGATCGAGTCGGTGAACGCGTAGCGCTGCGGGAACTGCTCCGGCGACCCGTCGATGTAGGCCGCCCCGACCTGGCGCCCGATCGCGGAGAACGGCTCGGTGGCGGTCAGGTCGACCGCCGGGTACATCCCGGCGACCGCCCGCACCCGGGGCAGCGCGGCGCGGTCACCGCAGGTCGGGGCCAGGGTGCCGGCGCTGTCGAGGTAGGCGGCGTTGACCGCGAGGTTGCCGCCCGCCGACTCGCCGAAGATCCCGACCCGCGAGGTGTCCAGCCCGAGCCCCGGGCCGGCGGTGCCGACCCAGGTGAGCGCGCAGCCGACGTCGCCGACCTGGGTGTCCCAGTTGTGCAGCTCCTCGGTCGCGAGCCGGTAGTCGACGTCGACGACGGCGTACCCGTTGTCGGCGAGGAACCGGTTGTACGACGACGGCCCGCGCGAACCCTGCACGAAGCCGCCGCCGTGCACCCGCACCAGCACCGGCGCGGGACCGCCGCCGGGCCGGGGCAGGTAGAGGTCCGCGAGCAGCGGGGTCCCGCCCGGAGCACCGAACTCGACGGTGCGGTCCGGCCCGGGCGCGGCGACCGGCACCGGGGAGACCGGGGAGAACAGGTGCAGCCCGCCGCCGTCGCGGGCGACGCTCACCACGAGCGCCGTGTAGGTGCCCGCGGCCACCAGCGTGGCGGCCACGGTGAGGCCGATCAGCACCGAGCCGGCCCGGCGGCGCCGCGACAGCGCCCGCATCCCGGCGGCGGCCGCCACGCCGACCAGGGCGAGGACGACGTTCCACACGCCGAGGCCGTCGCGCAGCGACCCCAGCACGAGCACCAGCCCCTGCGACGTCACGTCCTGCAGCAGCGGCCCCCACCAGCCGACCGGGGCCAGCGCGAGCGCCTGGGCGAGGACGGTCCAGACCAGCACGAGGACGGCCAGCAGGCCGAGCAGGGAGGCGAGCAGCACCGCCCCCGCGCGTCGAGGACCCGATCGTGTGACCGGCCCCGCCGCCGTCCGCCCCGTGTCCGTGTCCTGTCCCACTGCGGGCCCCCGTCGTCCGTCGCACCGTCGGATGTCGTTGTGCAACAGAGTAGGCGCTCCGCTCGGCGGGCTGCTCAGGCGCGGGCGCGGTAGAGGTCCCGCAGCAGCGCGATCTCGGCCCCGTGGTGGAGGACCTCGCGGTGGATGTGCAGCACCAGCGTCGCGAGCGGCGCGTCGGCGTAGGGCCCCTCGGCCGGTCCGCACGGCCGGGCCAGGCCGTCGGAGCCGAGCGCGGCGACCCCGGCGGTCCACCGCGCGTACTCGGTGTCCAGGGCGTCCAGGGCCGCGGCCGCGGTGCCGGGGTAGTCGTAGGAGTCGAAGTCGACCGCCGGTCCGCCGAAGTGGGAGTGCGACCGCAACGCGAACACCCCCACGACGACGTGCGCGATCCGCCAGGCGATCGTCGTGACCGGGGGCGGCTCCGGCGCCGGGAAGGCGAAGTCGATCACCCAGTCGCCCGGTCCGGCCCCCGGCGGGGTCACCGACTCCCCGCGGCGGCGCACGCCCCAGCAGCCGGGTACCGGCTCCCAGTGGTACTCGTCGTCGGTGAGCCCGGCCAGCCGCGGGCGCAGTGCGGTCTCCCAGTGGAACGTCAGCTGAGCGAGCAGCTCGGAGTTCCAGTCGACACCCGTCGTCGTCCCCATCTCCGTCATGACCCCACAGCCTGTCCTCGATCGCGGACACCCGCTGCCCGCGTCCACACCCCCTGTCCGGTAGGCACACCCGTCGTGGCGGGTGTGGACACCCGGCAGGGGGTGTGGATCCGGCTCAGCCGGCGAGGCGGACCGGGCGGAAGGCGCGGCTGCGGGCCCGGGTGGCGACGGCGACCAGGGCGCGGGCAAGACGCAGGTCCTCGGCGTCGCGCTCGGGATGGGACTGGACACCGACCACCCAGGGCGCGTCCGTGCCGCCGGGGCCGGCCGGGTCGCTCCACTCCAGCGCCTCGACGACGTCCCCGGCGCGGGCGGACACCCGCAGCCCGGGGGCGACCCGGTCCACGCCCTGGTGGTGGTGACAGCGCACCGTCACCGGGCCCGGACCCAGGATCTCCGCGGCCCGGGTCCCCGGTTCGGTCAGCACCGGCACCGGCGCGTACACGCCGGGCCCGGCCGAGTGCGCTCCGGCGACCTGTGCACCGACCACGTCGGGCAGGTGCTGGTGCAGCGTCCCGCCGAGCGCCACGTTGAGCAGCTGCAGCCCGCGGCACACCCCCAGCACCGGGATCCCGCGGCCGAGCGCCCGGTGCAGCGCCGCCACGTCGGCGGCGTCGCGCCCGGTGCGCGGTGTGTCGGTGTGCGCGCCGGCCACCTGCCCGTAGCGGGCCGGGTCGACGTCCTGATCGCCGGTGAGGAGCAGCCCGTCGAGGGCGTCCACGGCCTCCTCGGCGCCGTTCACCGGGGCGAGCAGCACCGGGACCCCGCCCGCGGCCAGCACCATGTCGACGTAGGTGCGGGGGACCAGCACGACGTCGTCGTCGCGCATGATCCAGTAGTCGGCCCGCTCGCTGTAGCAGCTGATGCCGATCAGCGGGCGCGTCACGAGCCGGCCCCGTGCAGCACGTCGATCACCTGGTCGCCGTAGCGGGCGAGCTTGCCCTCGCCGATCCCGGAGATCGTGCCGAGCGCGGCCCGGTCGGCGGGGGACCGTGTGGCGATCTCGCGCAGCGTCGCGTCGTGGAAGATCACGTAGGCGGGGACGCCCTGCTCCTTCGCCGTCGCCGCCCGCCAGGCCCGCAGCCGCTCGAACACCGGCGCGACCTCGGCCGGCATCTCCACGGCCGGCTTCGACCCGCCGCCCCGGGACCGCGACGGCCGTGCGGTGCGCTCCGGCTCGGTGCGCAGCATGACCTTCTGCTCACCGCGCATCGCGGCCGGGGACTCGTCGGTGAACCGCAGGGTGGAGTAGTTCCCACCGACGGTCAGCAGTCCCCGCGCGACCAGCTGGCGCAGCACGTTGCGCCAGGCGACGTCGCTCAGCTCGGTCCCGATCCCGAACACCGACAGCTCGTCGTGGCGGTGCTGGTCGACCTTCGGGGTGTGCTTGCCCAGCAGGATGTCGACGACCTGTCCGGCACCGAACTCCTGGTTGCGCTCCTTCTTCAGCCGCCACACCGTCGACAGCACCTTCTGCGCCGCGACCGTGCCGTCCCACGAGGACACCGGTGTCAGGCAGGTGTCGCAGTTCCCGCACCGCTCCGACTCCGGCTTCTGCCCGAAGTAGCGCAGCAGCTGGGCCCGGCGGCACTCGGTCGTCTCGCACAGCGCGAGCATCGCGTCGAGATGCTGGGCGAGGCGCCGCTTGTGCGCGGCGTCGCCCTCGCCGTCGTCGATCATCTTCCGCTGCTGGACGACGTCGGCGAGCCCGTAGGCAAGCCAGGCCGTGGACGGCTCGCCGTCGCGCCCGGCGCGGCCGGTCTCCTGGTAGTAGCCCTCCACGGACTTGGGCAGGTCCAGGTGCGCGACGAACCGCACGTCGGGCTTGTCGATGCCCATCCCGAACGCGATCGTCGCGCACATGACCAGGCCGTCCTCGCGCAGGAACCGGGACTGGTTCTCCCGGCGCACCGACGCGTCGAGCCCCGCGTGGTAGGGCAGCGCCCGGATGCCCTGCGCGGTGAGGAACTCCGCGGTCTCCTCGACCTTGCGCCGCGAGAGGCAGTAGACGATGCCCGCGTCCCCGGCGTGCTCGGCGCGCAGCAGCTCCAGCAGCTGGCGGCGTGGCTCGTTCTTCGCGACGATCCGGTACTGGATGTTGGGCCGGTCGAAGCTCGCCACGAAGTGGCGCGCATCGGTCAGCTCCAGGCGCTGGGCGATCTCGGTGCGCGTCGCGTCGGTCGCGGTCGCGGTCAGCGCGATCCGCGGGACGTCCGGCCAGCGCTTCGGCAGCTCGGAGAGCAGCAGGTAGTCCGGCCGGAAGTCGTGCCCCCACTGCGCGACGCAGTGCGCCTCGTCGATCGCGAACAGCGCGATGCGGCCCCGCTCCAGGAGCCGGACGGTGGACTCGACCCGCAGCCGCTCGGGGGCGAGGTAGAGCAGGTCCAGCTCCCCGGCGAGGAACTCCTGCTCGGTGAGGCGGCGCTCGTCGGCGTCCTGGGTGGAGTTCAGGAACCCGGCCCGCACCCCCAGCGCGCGCAGCGCGTCGACCTGGTCCTGCATCAGCGCGATCAGCGGGGAGACGACGACGCCGGTCCCGGGCCGGGCCAGCGCCGGGACCTGGTAGCACAGCGACTTGCCGCCACCGGTCGGCATGAGCACCAGCGCGTCGCCGCCGCCGACGACCTGCTCCACGATCGCCTGCTGCTCGCCGCGGAACGCGTCGTAGCCGAAGACCCGGCGCAGGATCTCGTGCGGGTCGCTGCTGTGCACCCGCTCGGGGACGGGCAGCTCACGGTCCGGTGCGGGTGCGGCGGCCCAGGCGTCCTCCGGTGGGGGCTCGTACCCGTACTCCTCCTCGGGCTCGGGCGGGAGCGGGATCTCGTCCGGGGCGGAGGCGTCGAACACGTCGTCGATCGTACGAGCCCCGCCCGCCGCGCCCCGCCCGGCACTCGTCTCGCGGCACCGAGCACCGCGTCCGACGCGTGGTCCCGGTCACCGCCCGTGTGTCGTGGGCGCCGCGGTGCTGCGCCGGACGCTCCCGGGGTGTAGCAAGACCTGCAGGACCAACGGCGCCCCGCAGACCGGACGCCGGGCGATCACGTGAGAAGGACGGACCCGTGGATCTGAAGATCGGGTACAAGGCGTCGGCCGAGCAGTTCGGCCCCCGCGACCTCGTCGAGTACGCGGTGCTCGCCGAGGAGCTGGGGCTCGACAGCGTCTGGGCGTCGGACCACTTCCTGCCCTGGCGGCACGAGGGCGGCCACGCCCCGGCCGCGCTGCCCTGGATGGCGGCGGTGGGAGAGCGCACGAAGCGGGTGCAGATCGGCACCTCGGTGCTGACCCCCACGTTCCGCTACAACCCCGCGGTGCTCGCCCAGGAGTTCGCGACGATGGCGCTGCTCACCGGCAACCGGGTCGCGCTCGGCGTCGGCACCGGTGAGGCGCTCAACGAGATCGCCGTCTCCGGGCGCGAGTGGCCGGAGTTCAAGGAGCGCTTCGCCCGGCTGCGCGAGGCCGTGAAGATGATGCGCGCGCTGTGGACCGAGGAGTCGGTCAGCACCGAGGGGGAGTACTACACCGTCGTCGACGCCATGATCTACGACCGGCCCGAGCAGCCGGTGCCGATCTACGTGGCCGCGGGCGGCCCGATGGTGGCGCGCTTCGCCGGCCGCTTCGGCGACGGGTTCATCTGCACCTCGGGCAAGGGCATGGAGCTCTACACCGACAAGCTGATCCCGGCCGTCGAGGAGGGCGCGGAGAAGGCCGACCGCGACGCCGCGGGCATCGACCGGATGATCGAGATCAAGATCAGCTACGACCGCGACCCCGACGCCGCCCGGGAGAACACCCGGTTCTGGGCGCCGCTGTCGCTCACCCCGGAGCAGAAGAACTCGGTGGACTCCTCGCGGGAGATGGAGCGCCTCGCCGACGAGCTGCCGATCGAGCAGGTCGTGAAGCGCTGGATCGTCGCCTCCGACCCGGACGAGGCCGTCGCGCAGATCAAGCCCTACCTCGACGCGGGCCTGAACCACCTGGTCGTGCACGGCCCCGGCCACGACCAGCGCCGGTTCCTGGAGCAGTTCACGACCGACGTCGCGCCGAAGCTGCGGGCGCTCGCGTGAGCGCCGCGACGAGCGCCCCGGCGCTCACCCGCGAGGGGCGGGTGCTGCGCTGCCGCATCTCCACCGGCCGGCACGGCACCCTCGACGGCCCCGCGGTGGCCGAGGTCGCCGAGGCGCTGCTGGCGCTCGACCCGGCCGAGACCGGTGCGGTCCTGGTGCACGGCGACGGCGAGAACTTCTGCACCGGGGGTGACGTGCGTGCCTTCGCCGGCGCCGAGGACCGCTACGCCTACGTGCACTCCCTCGCCGACACCTTCCACTCGATGCTGCGCCCGCTGGCGGCGAGCCCGGTGCCGACGGTCGCCGCGGTCGCCGGCTGGGCGGCCGGTGCGGGCATGAGCATCGCGCTGGCGTGCGACCTCGCCGTGGGCGGGACCTCGACCCGGATGCGTCCGGCCTACCCGGGCATCGGGTTCTCCCCGGACGGCGGGATGACCTGGACGCTGCCGCGGCTGATCGGCGCCGCGCGGGCGCGACGGGTCCTGCTCACCGACGAGGTCCTGGAGGCGGAGACGCTGGCCGAGGTGGGGCTGCTCGCCTCGGTCGTCGACGACGACCGGGTCGCCGACGAGGCCGCCGCGGTCGCGCACCGGCTCGCCCAGGGCCCGACGGCCGCGCTGGGCCGCATCCGTGGGCTGCTGACCGACGGCTGGGACCGGGGGCTCACCGAACAGCTGGCGGCGGAGGCGGACTCCATCGCGACCTGCGCCGCGGGCCCGGAGGGTGCCGAGGGGCTCGCGGCGTTCGGCGAGAAGCGTCGCCCGCAGTTCCACTGAGCCGACCCTGCCGGCAACCTCGTCCACAACGCACCCGGACACGGCACCCGGACACGACGGAGGGGGCGCGACCGACCGGTCGCGCCCCCTCCGAGTGTGTCCGACGTGTGTCCTGGCGTGTGTCGCGGTGCGGTCGCTCAGCGCGCGCTGGCCGGGCTCCCCGCGACGACCCGGCGCGACCGCTGCGGGCCGCGGGAGATGCCGGGCATGCCCACGGTGAGGCGCTGCGTCGGGCGGTGCAGACCCGGGCCGAGCGGCCAGCCCGCGTCGAGCGGGGCGAGCAGGCGGTCGAGCTCGGAGTCCGGAGTGGCGCCGACGCTGTTGCGCAGCAGCCGCTGGAACTCCTCGTACTCGGCGAGGGCGTCGGCGACGTGCCCGCCGGCGAGCAGCGCCTCGACCAGCGCGCGACGCGACCGCTCGCGGCTCGGGGCGGTGGCGACGGCCCGGCGCGCGACGGCGACGGCGTCGTCGTGCCGGTCGGCGGCGGTGAGCGTGCCGGCCAGCCCCTCGAGGGCGGACAGGCGCAGCTGGCGGAACCGCTCGCGCTCCACGGCGATCCACGGCGCGGTCCACGACGGGAGGATGTCGGACTCCAGCAGCGTGGTCTCCGGGGCGCCGATCTCGCGCACCGTGCGCAGCATGCTGGGCGCGGACAGCCCGCGGATCAGGAGCATGGCCTCGGTGAGGTCGACGACCACGTCGTCGGCGAGCTGCAGCCGCCCGAGGTGGTCGGCGTCGAGCAGCCCCGGTACGTCGACGCCGGCGACGGCCTCGTCCAGCAGCCGGGCCGCGGGGACCGGGCCGACCCCGGGCCACAGCGTCGCCGCGAGCGCCGCCGTCGGCTGCGGGCGCCGGTGCACGGCGAGGTAGGCGACCAGGCGACGGGAGTCGACCGGCAGCGGGACGGCGCGGTCATCCGCGCGTAGCCCGAACGAGCCCAGCACTCGCACGTGCGGGGCGGAGGTGGGAGTGATCTGCTCACTGGATCGACAGTGATCGTCGTCGGACATGGCCGTTTCCCCGGATCGGTCGTGGCGTTCGGCCCGCGGTCGGCTCCGCACGGAGCCGGGGCGCGCCGGGCGGGAGGCCTCGGATCGCGGAGCGGGCACGACGGAACCGCACCGACACGGACGGCGGGCGGCGTCTCCGTGTGGTGTCGTCGCTTGCGAGGATAGCCCAGCAGTGCCCACGGTGTGAGATCCGGGTGGGGGCGGATCGTGAGATCTGCCTCAGGCCCGGGAGAGCAGCCGGACGTGGGTGCCGTCCGGTGCCCGCCACACGTGCAGGCTGTCGCAGAGCTGCCGGGCGATCCAGGTCCCGCGCCCCCGCGCCTGCGACGGGTGCGGCGGCGCGAGCCCGATCAGCGGCAGCGCGATCACCCCGCTGTCCTGGACCTTGCAGACCAGCTCGCCGTCGCGTGCCCAGACCGACAGCTCTGCCTGTGGGGACCCGTGCTCGACGGCGTTGGTGGCGATCTCGTTGACCGCCTGCACCATGTCCTCGCCGCGGGTGGTGTCGAACCGGCAGGCCCGGGCGGCCTCGGTCACGGCGTCGCGCACCCGGGACAGCTCGAAGGTGTTGTAGGACAGCGTGACGTCTGGTGGCCCGAGCAGGTGCGGCGGCGCGATCGGCAGGGCCGCGACCGCCTCGGCGGGCGGGCGGTACCGCGGGTTCGCGGCGAGCCCGGACGCGTGCAGCCGCAGCGGGTGGTTGACCTCGGCGGACTCGCCGACCGCGCCGTGCAGCGGCAGCCGTGGGTAGGCGCACACCTGCAGCACCGGCAGCCCTGCCAGGGAGATGTTGAGCGCGGCCTCCAGCTCGACCCAGAACCCGCCGTCGACCCCGTCGAGGTCCGGGTCGTGCGCGCCCACCACCAGCACCGGGCGGCCCGACGAGGTCAGCGCACGCAGCTCCCGGGCCCGCCAGGCGGCGACGGTCTGTCCGGACTCCCGGGCCGAGCTGGTCAACGACGTCAGCCTGCCGAGCTCGACCTCGTCGCCGAGCTCGTCGTGCAGCGCCTCCTCCAGCGGTGTCGGCAGGTCGAGCGCGACCCGGGCACCGGTGTCCCGCGCCGCTGCCCGGGCCGCCGGAACGACGGCGGCGAGCAGCTCCACCGGGTCGTCGGCGTGCACCAGGGCGTGCCGGAAGCCGGGCGGGCGGGGAGCGGCGTTGACCTTCACCGGACCCGTCCTCCCGGGTGCACGACCTCGGGGGCCGGCGGACGGTCGTCGAACACGAGCTGGGGGAGAACGCGGCACCGCAGCGTTCGAGCACCCGCAGCACCCGCGGCCGGACCCGGTGCAGCACCAGGCGGTGGGTGGCCGGGAACCCCTCCGCGGCGTGCACCAGCGCGACCGCGGTGGCGACGTCGATGAACCGCACCGAGGCCATGTCCAGGCCGATGTCGGGGGATGCGTCGGCGGAGCGCAGTGCGGAGTCCAGCGCGGAGTGCAGCAGCGAGGTGATCTTCGAGCGGTTGCTGTGGTCGACCTCGCCGGCCAGCCGTGCGTGACCGGTGCCGAGCCGGACGATCCGGAGCAGGCCGTCGTCGTAGGCGGTGGAGCACGGGACGTGGTCGCGGTGTAGCGCACGCATGATGTCGACCTGCTCGGCGGGGAAGTGGTCGTCGTAGGTGCACAGCGCGGTCAGCCCGCCCGCGCTCTCGCGGACCAGCCGGGCCAGCAGGCCGTCGTACTCGGGCAGGGTGCCGGCGGCGCCCGCGTCGAGCACGGAGTGCATCTGGCCGGTCATCCGGGTGCCGTTCCAGCCGAGCTCGCGGGAGCGGACGATCTCGTCGGCCATCCCGGCGTAGACGTCGGCGAGCGGGGTGCGGAAGGTCTGCCGGGTCCGCTCGGCGGGCAGGATCTCCAGCTGGCCGCGGCGCAGCGGGTCGTCGACCTCGACGCCGTCCTCGGCGAGACGGCGGAGCAGGACGTCGGCGGCGCCGTCGTCGTCGAAGTAGAGGATGCGCTCGCCCCGGTCGAGACCGTGCCCGACGTAGGCGGCGGCGAGCTCCCCGAGGTGCTCGGTGCTGTCCGGGACCGCGCACACGTGATCCCCGGACGTCAGCGCGTCCGCCAGCTTGATCACGTCTCACCTGCCGCGCCCGCCCCGCCGCCGCTCCTCGCGGCGCCGGGCACACCCCGTCACGAACTCCTGGACGGATCAACCGTACGGAGGCCCTCGGCGGAGGCCCGAGACCTCGGAACGTGCGAGGCGCCGAACCGACGGTGACGCGCGACGAACGGAACGTCACCGGCGGGCGACGGTGGTGCGCAGACCCGGTCCGACCAGGACGTACGGCCGTTCGGCGCTGTCCGGTGTCCGCCGGACGGCGGTGGCTCCCGGCGTCCGGGGGTTCACCGTCCGTGGCGGCGTGGTGGTGGCGTGGCGAGGTCAGGCGGCCGGGTTGACCGCGACCGAGGTGGTCGCGCTGCCCTGGATGGTCTGCAGGACGACGCAGTACCGCTCGGTCAGCTTCACCAGGGTCGCGACCTTGTCCTGCGCGGCCGGTGCGTCGCCGTCGCGGATGTCGACGTCGAACGACAGCCGGATCTCCCGGAACCCGACCGGGGCGTCCTTCGCGACGCCGAGGGTGCCGCGGAAGTCGAGGTCGCCCTCGGCCCGCACGGCGCCGTGCACCTCGAGCTCCAGCGCGGTCGCCACCGCGCGCAGGGTCACCCCGGCACAGGCCACCAGGGCCTCCAGCAGCATGTCGCCCGAGCACAGCTGGGTGCCGTCGCCGCCGGTGGCCGGGTGCAGGCCCGCCTCGGCCATCGCCTGGCCGGTGGAGACCTTGCACGCCACACCGGAGCCGAGCTCGCCGTCGGCCTTGAGGGTGATGACCGCCGACTCCGGATCGTCGCGGTACTGCTGCTTGAGCGGGGCCTGGATGTCACGGAGGGAGACGTTGGTGTCGGTCATGTCCCCATCCTCACCCCGACGGGGCGCCCCGCACACCCCGACCCGACGACTAGGGTGCCCGGTGTGGGCAGGGAGAGCGACACCGGACGGGCGGCCGCGGTGCGCCGCAGCGCCCGCGAGGCCGCCGACTCGGTCCGCGAGGCCCGCGACACCGTCCGGGACACGGTGCGCGACACGGTCCGGGACTCGGTGCACGACACCGTGGGCCCGCCCACCGACGACGACCGGCTCTGGACCGTCCCGAACGCGCTCAGCATGCTGCGCCTGGCCGGGGTGCCGCTGTTCCTGTGGCTGATGCTCGGCCCGGAGGCCGACGGCTGGGCCGTCGCGGTGCTGGCGATCGGCGGGTTCACCGACTGGCTCGACGGCAAGCTCGCCCGTGTCCTGGACCAGTTCAGCCGGTTCGGCGCCATGCTCGACCCGGCCGTGGACCGCCTCTACATCCTGGCCGCGCTGGTCGGGCTGGCCGCGCGCGACATCGTCCCCTGGTGGGCGGTGGTCGCCCTGGTCGCCCGCGACGTCGTCCTCGCCGGCTGCGTGTTCGTGCTGCGCCACCGCGGCTACGGCCCCTTCGAGGTCGTCTACCTCGGCAAGGCCGCCACCTTCGTGCTGCTCTACGCCTTCCCGCTGCTCCTGCTCGGCGACGGCCCCACGCCCGCCGAGGCCGTGGTCGGTGTCGTCGCGAACGCCTTCGCCATCTGGGGCGTGGCCCTCTACCTGTGGTCGGGGCTGCTCTACCTGGCCCAGTTCCGGCTGGCGCTGCGCCGCCCGGCGCCGGGTGTCCCGGCCCCGGCGACCCGGTTCGATCACGACCGCGCCGGGGGATAGGCTCCCCGGCGTGAGCTCGGAGATTCCGTCGGACCTGTCCTACACCGAGGCCCACGAGTGGGTGCGCCGCAGCGGGGACGGGGTGGTCCGGGTCGGGATCACCGACCACGCCCAGTCGCAGCTCGGGGACGTCGTGTTCGTGCAGCTGCCGACCGTCGGTGACACCCTCGCCGCGGGCGACGCCATGGGCGAGGTCGAGTCGACCAAGTCGGTGTCGGACATCTACGCCCCGGTCGGCGGCGAGGTCGTCGCCGTGAACGACGGGCTGGACGCCGCCCCGGAGCTGGTGAACTCCGCCCCCTACGGCGACGGGTGGATCGTCGAGATCCGCCTGGCCGACGGGACCTCGCTCGACGGCCTGCTCGACGCCGACGCCTACCGCCAGCTGGCCGACGGCGACTGAGCCGGCCGCCCGCCGCACCACGCGGCACGGCACGCGGACCTCCGTATCGCCCCGGCCGCTCCGACCGGTAGGTTCACATCCCCTGGACGTGTCGTCCGGAAGGGGCCGGGACACCCGGCCCCGAACAGACCTGACCGCCCGGACGCCGTCCGGGTACCGCATCCGCGAGGAGGAGTCCCCGAGGTGACCACGAACGACCCGCGCGACGTGCCACCGGAGCGCGCACCGGAGACCACGTCGGTCTTCCGGGCGGACTTCCTCGCCGACGTCGAGCAGCCGGCCGCCGAGCCCGCCGTCTCGGGTGTCGACGGGCTTCCCGCCGGGTCGGCGCTGCTCGTCGTCCGGCGCGGTCCGAACGCCGGCTCGCGCTTCCTGCTGGACGTGCCGACCACCAGCGCCGGCCGGCACCCCGACAGCGACATCTTCCTCGACGACGTCACCGTCTCCCGGCGGCACGCGGAGTTCCGCCGCGACGCCGGTGAGTTCGTCGTGGTCGACGTCGGCAGCCTCAACGGCACCTACGTCAACCGCGAGCCGGTCGACACGGCCGTGCTCGCCAACGGCGACGAGGTGCAGATCGGCAAGTTCCGCCTGGTGTTCCTGACCGGGCCCCGCGAGCCCGGCGCCCAGGGCTGACCCGGGTCCGTGCGGTGGCGCCGTCCGCGCCGTCCCTGCCGCCGTCTCTGCCGCCCTCTCTGACGGCGGTGCCGTGGGCGCCGTTCACGGCACCCCGCGTGTGACCGGCCCGTCGCGGCCGGGGGTGCTCCGGTACCCCCTGGTGCGGCGGGCCTTCGGCGTGGACGGGGACCGGCGGGTGTCGAGCCGACACGCCGTGCGCGACGGGCGTGTGACGATCGTCGAACGGACCCCGTCACTCCCCGTCCGGAGGCGCGCGTCCGGGCGGGCCGCCGTGTAGCGTCATCAGGTGTCGGTGGCAGTGCGGTGGCAACGACGACGGTGACGACACGGAGCCGTCGGGTCCACCGCGCGGGTCAGGGCGAGCAAGGCGATCAGGGCGGCCGGGGTGGCGTGTCCACCCGGGTGGTCCGACAGGCCCGACAGGGCCGGGGAGGCGGGCTGATGAGCGAGATGCGCGTCGTGGGCGTCCGGGTCGAACTTCCGGCGAACCAGCCGATCCTGCTGCTGCGGGAGACGAACGGCGACCGATACCTCCCGATCTGGATCGGATCGGTGGAGGCGACGGCGATCGCCCTGGAGCAGCAGGGGGTCAAGCCCGCGCGGCCGTTGACCCACGATCTGCTCAAGGACGTGATCGGAGCACTCGGGCGACGGCTCGAGCAGGTGCGGGTGACCGACCTGCAGGAGGGCACCTTCTACGCGGAGCTGATCTTCGACGGAGGTGTCACGGTGTCCGCACGGCCGAGCGACTCGATCGCGCTGGCGCTCCGGATCGGTGTTCCGGTGCACGCCGACGAGAGCGTCCTCGCCGAGGCGGGACTGGTCATCCCCGACGAGCAGGAGGACGAGGTCGAGAAGTTCCGCGAGTTCCTCGACTCCGTGTCGCCGGAGGACTTCCGCGGGGCCCAGCCGGGCTGATCCGTGCGGGTCACCACCGCCGTCACCCGGCAGTGGGAACGCACGGACCCCGGTCCGACCGTTCACCGACGTCACCGACCGTTCGGCGGCCGTGCGCCCTGTGTGCCCGGCGACCCGGCCGGGTGTCCGGTACGCCCAGGTCGGCGAGCCGCGTTGACCACCTCGGCCGCTGGGCCTACCGTCATCTCGACTGATGACATCCGTGGAACTCACCCACTACCCAGAGTCACATGGTAGAGGACGGTCCACGGTCCCGAACGAGGGAGACCGCGCGGTGCAGACGCCACCACCCGAGGGGCCGGGTCAGGGAGAGCTGTTCCCGGACCCGCTCGTCGGTGCGGGGCTCGACGGGGTGACCGACCGCCTGGTCGGCTTCCGCGGCCCGACCGCGTGCCAGGTCGTCGGCATCACCTACCGACAGCTGGACTACTGGGCCCGCACCGGGCTCGTCGTGCCGTCCATCCGCGGCGCCGCCGGGTCGGGCAGCCAACGGCTGTACTCCTTCAAGGACGTCCTCGTCCTCAAGATCGTGAAGCGGCTGCTCGACGCCGGTGTCTCGCTGCAGAACATCCGGATCGCCGTCGAGCACCTCCGTCGGCGCGGGATCCGTGACCTCGCCGGCATCACCCTGTTCTCCGACGGCACCACCGTCTACGAGTGCACCTCCCCGGAGGAGGTGGTCGACCTGCTGCAGGGCGGGCAGGGCGTGTTCGGCATCGCCGTCTCCGGCGCGATGCGCGAGATCTCCGGCGTGATCAAGGACTTCCCGGCCGAGCGGGCCGACGGCGGCACCGTCGACGAGGCACCCGAGGACGAGCTGGCGCGCCGGCGTGCGCGCCGCGCCATCTCCTGAGGCGGGTCCGCTCACGCCACCGAGCGGAACGGGTCGTGCTCGGCGAGCAGCTTCTCCATCCGCGCCTGGTCGACCCGGTTGACCACGGTCAGGGAGTCCTGCCGGTCCCGCACGCACTTCGCCAGGGTGAAGGCCGAGGTGATCGCGTACAGCACGGCGATCGCCAGGAACGCCTTCACCCACCCGTCGACGGGCAGGTAGACGGTCCCGACGACGACGGCGGCGAGGGACACACCGAAGGACAGCATCGCCTGCGTGTGGAACGCGGCGGTGGTGGCCGGGGTGGTGTTCGGAGCGCTGGTGTTCGACATGACACGAGTGTGACGAGACGGCGCAGGCGGCGACGCCGCAGAACTACGCAGGTAGGCTGACCCGGTAGTCGTCGACGCCGCGCGGGAGAGCCCCGGGGAACGAGCCCGGGCGCCGAAGGAGCAACCCCTTCCCGGAATCTCTCAGGCACACGGACCGCGCGGTCGAGACGCCTCTGGAAAGCGACGGGTCGCCCGCGCACGCGGGGAGCCGTCCGCCGACGGGGAAAGCCGGAAACCTCCGGTGAATCTCTCAGGCGCCCGGTCTCCGGGTACGGACAGAGGGGAGGGCGAGTTGCCCTGCCCCGATCCGCCCGACGACCTCCGGAGGCGCCGTGAGCCCGACGTCCGAGCACCGTCCCACCCTCGCCGAGCTGGAGCGGGGGCTCCCGTTCGCCGAGCGCCACATCGGGCCCCGCCCCGCTGACCTGGCCCGGATGCTCGAGGTGCTGGGCGTCGACTCGCTCGACGCGCTCGCCGCCCGTGCGCTGCCCGACACCATCCGCGACGCCGAGCCGGTCGGGGCCTCGCTGCCCGCGCCGGTCGGCGAGGCCGAGATGCTGGCCGAGCTCCGCGCCATGGCCGGACGCAACACCGTGACCGTCCCGATGATCGGCTACGGCTACCACGGGACCCGCACCCCGTCGGTGATCCGCCGGAACGTGCTGGAGAACCCGGCCTGGTACACCGCGTACACGCCGTACCAGCCCGAGATCAGCCAGGGCAGGCTCGAGGCGCTGCTGGCCTTCCAGACGATGGTGTCCGACCTGACCGGGCTGCCGGTCGCCGGCGCGTCGCTGCTCGACGAGGCCACCGCCGCCGCCGAGGCGATGACCCTGCTGCGCCGGGCCAACCGCTCGACCAGCCCGCGGTTCGTCGTCGACGCCGACACGCTGCCGCAGACCGTGGACGTGCTGCGCACCCGCGCGGAGCCGCTCGGCATCGAGCTGGTCGTCGCCGACCTCGCCGACGGCGTGCTGCCCGAGGGCGAGTTCTTCGGCGTCCTGCTGTCCTACCCGGGCGCCTCGGGCCGGGTCGCCGACCCGTCGGGGCTCATCGAGGCCGCGCACGGCCGCGGGGCGCTCGTCGCCGTCGCGGCGGACCTGCTGGCCCTGACCCTGCTCACCCCGCCCGGGGAGCTCGGCGCGGACGCCGCGATCGGCTCCACCCAGCGCTTCGGGGTGCCGCTCGGCTTCGGCGGCCCGCACGCCGGCTACCTGTCGGTGGGGCAGCGCCACGCCCGGCAGCTGCCCGGCCGGCTCGTCGGGGTCTCCCGCGACGCCGACGGCCACTACGCCCTGCGTCTGGCGCTGCAGACCCGTGAGCAGCACATCCGCCGGGAGAAGGCCACCTCGAACATCTGCACGGCACAGGTCCTGCTCGCGGTCATGGCCGCCTGCTACGGCGTCTACCACGGCCCGGACGGGCTGCGCGACATCGCCACCCGCACCCACCGGATGGCCGCGGTCCTCGCCGCCGGCCTGCGGTCGGGCGGGGTGGAGATCGTGCACGACGCGTTCTTCGACTCGGTGCTCGCTCGTGTCCCCGGCCGGGCCGACGCCGTGGTCGCCGCCGCGCACGAGGCCGGGATCGCGCTCCGCCGGGCCTCGGACGACGAGGTCGGCGTCGCCACCTCGGAGATCACCACCGTGGCGCACCTGCACGCGGTGTGGTCGGCGTTCGGCATCGCCGGGGTGGACGCCGACGCCCTCGACGGGGAGACCGCCGACGCGCTGCCCGCCGGTCTGCGCCGCACCGGCGAGTACCTCACGCACCCGACGTTCCACGACCACCGGTCCGAGACCGCGCTGATGCGCTGGCTGCGTCGCCTCGCCGACGCCGACCTCGCGCTGGACCGCACGATGATCCCGCTGGGCTCGTGCACCATGAAGCTCAACGCCGCCGCCGAGATGGAGGCGGTGACCTGGCCCCAGTTCGCCGACCTGCACCCGCTCGCGCCCGAGTCCGACACCGTCGGCACCCGGGAGATGATCGAGCAGCTGGAGACCTGGCTGGCCGACCTCACCGGCTACGCCGCGGTGTCGCTGCAGCCCAACGCGGGCAGCCAGGGCGAGCTCGCCGGGCTGCTCGCCATCGCCGCCTACCACCGCAGCCGCGGGGCGGCCGACCGCGACGTCTGCCTGATCCCCGCCTCGGCGCACGGCACGAACGCCGCCTCGGCGGTCATGGCCGGGATGCGGGTGGTCGTCGTCGGGACCGCGCCGGGCGGCGACGTCGACCTCGACGACCTGCACGCGAAGATCGCCGAGCACGGTGACCGGCTCGCCGCGCTGATGATCACCTACCCGTCGACGCACGGCGTCTACGAGGCCGGGGTCCGCGACGTCTGCGCCGCGGTCCACGACGCGGGCGGCCAGGTCTACGTCGACGGCGCAAACCTGAACGCCCTGGTCGGGGTGGCCCGCCCGGGTGCCTTCGGCGGCGACGTCAGCCACCTCAACCTGCACAAGACCTTCTGCATCCCGCACGGCGGCGGCGGGCCCGGCGTCGGCCCGGTCGCGGTGGCCGAGCACCTGGTGCCGTTCCTGCCCGGTCGCACCCCCGTGTCCGACGGCGGGGTCGGCGCGGTCTCGGCCGCCCGGTACGGCTCGCCCGGCGTCCTGCCGATCTCCTGGGCCTACCTGCGGATGATGGGCACCGACGGGATGCGCCGCGCCACGCTCACCGCGGTGGCCGCCGCCAACTACGTCGCCACCCGGCTGCGGGAGCACTTCCCGGTGCTCTACTCGGGCGCCGACGGCGCGGTCGCCCACGAGTGCATCCTCGACCTGCGGACCCTGACCAAGGAGACCGGGGTGACCGTCGACGACGTCGCCAAGCGGCTGATCGACCACGGCATCCACGCCCCGACCATGTCCTTCCCGGTGGCCGGGACGCTGATGGTCGAGCCGACCGAGTCCGAGGACCTGGCCGAGATCGAGCGGTTCGTCGCCGCGATGGTGTCGATCCGCGGCGAGATCGACCGGGTCGCCGCGGGGGAGTGGCCCGCCGAGGACAACCCGCTGCGCAACGCCCCGCACACCGCGGCCTGCCTGGCCGACGACAAGTGGGACCACCCGTACCCGCGGGAGCTGGCCGCGTACCCGACCGGGGTCACCCCGGGGGTGCACGACCGGAAGGTGTGGCCGCCGGTGCGCCGGATCGACGGCGCCCACGGCGACCGCAACCTGGTCTGCTCCTGCCCGCCGCCGGAGGCCTTCGCCTGAGTGCCGCCCACCCGTCGGGAGGGTGTCCGGACAGGTCGGGGATCATGGAGGGGTGTCACGCCGACCGAGTGAGCGCCTCCGGGTCCCCGCCCCCGTCCTGCGGACGCGGGTCCGGTCGAAGCGGGCCGCGACCGACCAGCCCAACGTCACCGGCGACGGCGCGTCGCCGCTGACCGCCCGGTTCTGGGTGTGAGTCCCGTGCGGCTCCCCACGGTGACCGGTTGACCCCATCGGGTGACATCGGGAACCGCCGGGAACCCGCGGGCGACCTCTCCCGACGGCGCGGGCACCCCGCCCGCGACACCCGGACCGACGACGAGGAGCACCCGAGTGCGACACATCGCCACCTTCTGCGGCAGCTGCAACTGCGGATGCCCCGAGCTGTTCGTCGACGACGCCGCCGTCCCGGAGAAGCGGATCGTGATCACCGACGACTTCGGCCAGCGCGTGCAGATGAGCGTCGACCAGTTCGCCGACCTCGTCGCCTCGGCGCGCAACGGCGTGCTGGACGAGCTCGTCGCGGGCTGAGCCGCTACGCGGTCGCGGGGCCGCCGGGAACCGTCCCGGCGGCCCCGTCGTCGTGGAGAGGACCGTCGAGGGGGCTCTCGGCGGGGTGGTCGGCCGGGTGGTCGGGGGCGCCGGCGAGCCGGCCCGCGAGGTCGGCCAGCGCGTCGCGCAGCGGCGCGGCGCGCTCGCTGAACCCGGCCTGGGCGCGGGCGTACTCGGCGCGTCCGGCGGGTGTCTCGATCCGCACCGGGTCGAACCCGTGGCCGGACAGGTCGTAGGGGGAGGCACGCATGTCCAGCTCGCGGACGTCCGCGGCGAGGGCGAAGCAGTCGGCGACCAGCTCCGACGGCACCGCCGGGGCGAGCTTGTAGGCCCACTTGTAGAGGTCCATCGTCGCGTGCAGGCAGCCCGGCTGCTCCATCTCGACCTGCCGCTCGCGGGTGGGGACGAGCTCGTTGCGCGGGGCCGCGGCGTCGGTGAAGAACCGGTAGGCGTCGTAGTGGGTGCAGCTGATCCGCGCCGACTCGACGACGGCGTCGGTGCCCGCCCGCCCGAGACGCAGCGGCACCGTGTCCCGGTGCCGGGCGTCGTCGGTGCGGTAGACCATCGCCCACTCGTGCAGGCCGAAGCAGCCCAGCCGGGGCGCCCTGGACCGGGTCGCGACCAGCAGCCGGTACACGAACGCCGCGGTCGTCCGCAGCCGCTGCGGCGCCGCCGCGGGGTCGAACAGCACCGTGCCGTCGGGGCGGGTGAGGTGGCCGGGGCGGTCGGCGAGTTCCGCGGCGTCGGCGAGCGCGACGCCGGGGCCCGGGTCCCAGCGCTCCAGCTGGGCGGGGCGGTGGGAGTAGTAGGTGAACAGGAAGTCCCACACCGGGTGCGGCTCGCCGCGCCGTCGCCGCTCGCGGTGCGGCCCGGTCCAGGCCGCGACCCGCTCGCGGTGGGCCGCCGCCCGTGCCCGCCAGGTCGCGCCGTCGAGGACGGGCACGGTGGCGCCCGGGGCGGCGACGGGCGGGGTCGGCCCGGGCGGGGTCGGCACGGTGTCCGACGGTACGACGCGCGCGGCTCAGGCCGGGGTGCCGGGGGCGTGGGTGGCGTCGCGGGCGCTGCCCACGAACGCCTCGGTGAGGTCCTCCATGGTGACCACGCCGACGGTGGTGTCGTGCTCGTCGACGGCGCGGGCCAGGTGTGCCCGGGCGGTCCGCAGCGTGGCGAGGGCCTCGTCGAGGCGGGCCGAGGCCGGGACCGACGGCAGGCTGCGGACCCGCTGCGGCGGGATCGTCGCGGACTCGGAGTCGGCGAGATCCAGCACGTCCTTGACGTGCAGGTACCCGGTCAGCCTGCCCTGTGCGCCGCGGATCGGGAACCGGGAGTACCCGGTCCGCTCGACGGCCTCGGTGAGCGCGGAGACCGTCGTCGTCCCGCCGGGGCCGGCGTCGAGGCACACCAGGTCCTCCAGCGCGACGACGACGTCGGAGACGGTCGCCTCCGCCGAGGACAGGGTCCGCTCGATCCGCGAGCTCTCCGAGTCGTCGAGCAGGCCCTCGCGGCGCGAGTCGCCCAGCATCTCGGCGAGCTCGCCGGTGGTGAACGCGGTCTCCAGCTCGTCGCGCGGGGTCACCCCGAGCAGTCGGAGGGTGGCGTTGGCCATCGCGTTGAACAGGTCGATGAACGGGCGGGTGACCCGGGTCCACACCAGGAACGGGGGGACCAGCAGGATCGCCGCGCGCTCCGGGCCCGCGATCGAGATGTTCTTCGGCACCATCTCGCCGAGCATCATGTGCGCGACGACGACGATCATCAGCGACACCGCGAACTCGACCGGGTAGGCGAACGCGTCCGGCACACCGACCGCCTCGAGCGGCCCGTCGATGAGGTGCGCGACGGCCGGCTCGCCGAGCCGGCCGAGCAGCAGCGACGCGATGGTGATGCCCAGCTGGGAGGCCGCGAGCATCCGGGACAGGTCGTGCGAGGCGTCGAGGACCCGCTGCGCCCCGGCGGACCCGGCGTCGGCCATGGCCTCCAGGCGGTCCTTGCGGCCGGAGATCAGCGCGAACTCCGCGGCGACGAAGAAGGCGTTCACCCCGAGCAGGGCGACGGCGGCGAGCAGTGCGAGCAGGTCGTTCACGCCGGCACCGTCCCGTGCCCGGCGGTGCGGTCGGCGCTGCGCCCCGTGTCGTGGCCGGGGTCGTGGTCGGTGGTGTGGGCGGTGCTGCGCTGCACACGGATCTCGGCGACGCGGTTGCGGTCGCGGCGCAGGACCTCCAGCGTCCACCCGTCGACCTCGACGGTGTCGCCGACGTCGGGGATGCGGCCCAGCCGGGCGACGACCAGCCTGGCGAGGGTCTCGTAGTCCCCGTGCGGCATCCGGAACCCGGTCACCTCGTCCACCTCGTCGTCGCGCATCAGCCCGGACAGCGCCCAGACCCCGTCGCCGAGGCGGCGTACCCGGTTCTGCTCGCCGCGGTCGTGCTCGTCGCGGACGTCGCCGAGGATCTCCTCCACCAGGTCCTCCATGGTCACCAGACCGGCGGTGCCGCCGTACTCGTCGACGACGACGGCGGTCTGCAGCCCCGCTGCCCGCAGCCGGGTCATCAGCTCGTCGCCGTCCAGCGACGACGGCACGGTCTCGACCGGCCGGGCCAGGTCCCGCACGGCGGTGTCGGCGCGGCGGGCCGGCGGCACCGAGAACGCCTGCTTGACGTGCACCAGGCCCAGCGGGACGTCCGGGTCGCCGTCCACGACCGGGAACCGGGAGAACCCGGAGCGGCGGGCCAGCGCGACCAGGTCGGTGACGGTGTCGGTGGCGTCGATGGTCTCCACCCGCACCCGCGGGGTCATCAGGTCCTCGGCGACGCGGTCGGTGAAGCGCAGCGAGCGCTCCAGCAGCACCGCGGTGCCCGGGTCGATGCTGCCGCTCTCGGCGCTGGCCCGCACCAGCGAGCTCAGCTCACCGGGGGAGCGGGCCGAGCGCAGCTCCTCGGCCGGTTCGATGCCGAGCCGGCGCACGATGGCGTTGGCCGCGCTGTTCAGGCCGGTGATGAGCCAGCGGAACGCCGAGGCGAACCCGGCCTGCAGCCACACCACCGAGCGCGCCACCTCCATCGGGTGGGCGATCGCGAGGTTCTTCGGGACCAGCTCGCCGAAGACCATCGACAGCACCGTCGCGAGGACCAGCGACAGCACGGTCGCGGTGCCCGAGGCGATCCCGGCGGGCAGACCGACGGCCTCCAGGACCGGCCGGATCAGCTCGGCGACGGCGGGTTCGGCGATGTAGCCGGTGGCCAGGGTGGTGGCGGTGATCCCGAGCTGGCAGCCCGACAGCTGGAACGACAGCCCGGCGTGCGCCCGCTGCACCGCGCGGGTGCGGCGGTCGTCCCGGCGGGCGACGGCGGCGTCGATGCGGCTGCGTTCGAGTGCGGTGAGGGAGAACTCCGAGGCGACGGACACGGCGGTTCCCAGGGTGAGCGCGGCGACCGCGAGCAGCCCGAGGACGGAGAGCAGGACGGACACGGAGCTCATGGCCTCCATCGGGGAGAAACGGTGCACGACGATACGGCGGCCGCGCCGGGACCGCGCGACGGGAGCTGCGAGTCGGGAAGCTGCGAGTGATGTCACGGCGTCCCGCCGGTGATCCCGGCCGTGACCGGGGTCTAGGTTGGTCAGCCATGACCACGGCGACGTCGCCCTCCGCACCGTCCCCCGCGCCACCGGGCTCCCCGGACGGCGGTCGGGTGCCGGTGAGCGGGGCCCCGACCGCAGCGCACCGGTGAGCGCACCGCAGCCGACGCCCCCGTCGGAGCGCGCGTCCCCCGCGGCCGCGACGCACCCGCAGTACGGCGGCCGGCGCAGCTCGGGCCTGGCCCGGGGGAGCGCCTCACCGTTCGTCGACTTCGACCGCCGCTCCTGGTCGCAGCTCGCGTCGTCGACCACGGTGCCGCTGTCGGCCCAGGAGCTCGACCAGCTGCGCAGCTACGGCGACTTCGTCGACCTCGACGAGGTCCGCGAGGTCTACCTGCCGCTGTCGCGGCTGCTGAACCTGCACGTCGAGGAGGGCGGGCGGCTCTACCGGGCCTACCGGCGCTTCCTCGGCTCGGGCGGGGCCCGGACCCCGTTCGTGATCGGGATCGCGGGCTCGGTCGCGGTCGGGAAGTCGACCACCGCGCGGCTGCTGCGCCTGCTGCTCGCCCGCTCCCCGGAGCACCCCGACGTGCAGCTGGTCACCACCGACGGGTTCCTCTACCCCAACGCCGAGCTCCAGGCCCGCGGGCTGATGGAGCGCAAGGGCTTCCCGGAGTCCTACGACCGCCGCAAGCTGCTGCGGTTCGTCTCCGAGATCAAGGGCGGCCGCCCCGAGGTCACCGCCCCGGTCTACTCGCACCTGGTCTACGACATCGTCCCCGACGAGCAGCTCGTGGTCCGCAGCCCCGACATCCTCATCGTCGAGGGGCTCAACGTGCTCCAGCCCGCGGTCGCGGGCGCGCTGACCGTGTCGGACTTCATCGACTTCTCGGTCTACGTCGACGCCGCCACCGCCGACGTGCGCCGCTGGTACGTGGAGCGGTTCCTGCGGCTGCGCCAGACCGCGTTCCGGGACCCGCAGTCGTTCTTCCGCCGCTACGCCGAGCTCGACCACGACGCGGCCGTCGCCCGGGCCGAGCACATCTGGGCGACGATCAACCAGCCGAACCTGGAACAGAACGTGCTGCCCACCCGCTCGCGGGCCAGCGCGGTACTGACCAAGGGCCCGAACCACGACGTCACGCGGGTGCGGCTGCGCAAGCTCTGACCAGGGCCGTGGTCAGGGCCTCGGCCGCCTCGCCGACCCGGGCCGCGGAGCAGGTCTCGTCGGTGACGTGGGCCAGCTCGGGGTCACCGGGGCCGTACACCAGCACCGCCGGGTCCCCGAGCGCGGGGACCAGCACCGACGCGTCGGTGAAGTAGGACGCGAACGCCGCCGGTCCGTCGTGGCCGAGCGCGGTGGCGGCGGCCCTGGCCCGCGGGTCGGCCGGATCGGTGCCGACGGCGGGCAGGTCCAGGCGCACCTCGACCTGCGGGACGCCGCCGTGGGGCGTCCCGGCGAGCGTGGCGCGGGCGATCGCGGCCACCTCGTCGCGGGCCGCGGCGGCGTCGAGGCCGGGCACCAGACGCAGGTCGACCTCCAGCTCGGCGCGGTCGGGCACCAGGTTGGGCTGCAGTCCGGCGTGCAGGGTCCCGGGGTTGGCGGTGGCAGCGCCGTGCGTCGCGCTGACGGGCCAGGTGTGGTCGTGCAGCGCCGCGGCCACCCGCCCGAGTGCGACGAGTGCGTTGTCGCCCAGCTCCGGGCGCGACCCGTGGGCGCTCACCCCGTGCTGCACCAGCCGCAGCCACAGCACGCCCTTGTGGCCGTGCAGCACCCGGTTCGCGGTCGGCTCGGCCACCACCAGCAGCGGCGACGGCTCCAGGCCGGTGAGCAGCCGGGCGCCGTCGCCGCCGGTCTCCTCGCCGAAGGTGAACACCAGCTGCAGCGGGGTCGCCGGGGTGCTGCGCAGTGCCGCGACGACGAGCGCGGCCACCCCGGCCTTCATGTCGGTGCTGCCGCGCCCGCGCAGCCGCCCGTCGACGACGTCACCGGCATGCGGGTCGAACGACCAGTCGGCCGGGTCGGCCGGGACGGTGTCGAGATGCCCGGTGAGGGTGACGGGTGGGCGGCCGTCGCCGCGGCGGGCCACCAGGTTCGCCCGCGCCGGGTCGGCCGGGTCGGGCTCGGTCCGCACGGTGAATCCGCCGTCGTCGAGCAGGCCGGCGAGGGCGTCGGCGGCCGCGCGCTCACCGCCGCTGCGGGGGTCGAGGGCGATCAGCGAGCCGGCGAGCGCGACGGGGTCGGGGATCTCCATCTCCGCGACCCTGCCACGACCCTGCCGGACCCTGCCGCCTCCGAGGGCCGATGCCATTGCTCAGCACTTCTTTGGCAGAATGGGGCGATGAGTGAGGGATCGGGCGGCGAGTCCGGTGGCACCGTGGTGACCGGCCGTTTCGAGACGAGCGACGACGAGGTGGCCTCCCGGCTGCGGCTGGCGGTGGGACGGCTGAACCGCCGGATCCGCATCGACGGCTCCGAGTCGCTGCCGCCGTTGCAGCTGTCGACCCTGGTCACCGTCGAGCAGCACGGCCCGCTGCGCCTGTCGGAGCTGGCCCGCCGTGAGGGTGTGACCGCACCGACGATGTCGCGGGTGCTGTCCGCGCTGGACGAGCAGGGCATGGTCGAGCGTGCCGCGGACCCGGGCGACGCCCGCGGCGTGCTCGTCTCGGTCTCCGCCGACGGACTGGCCCGGCTGCGCGAGATCCGCAGCCAGCGCACCGCCCTGGTCGCGCGCCGGCTCGACCGGCTCGACGCCGCTCAACGCGCGGCGCTGGAGGCCGCGCTGCCCGCGCTGGAGGCCCTGCTCGTCGCCGACGACTGACCGGCGCGCCCCCTGGGGCAGCGACCGACCGGCACTGCCCGGTGGGGCGGCCGACCGGAACCGCCCCGGTGGGCCGCCCGGCGGTGCCGGCCGCCCCGGCCGGGCTCAGGTCTCGGCGCCGTCGACGGTGACCACGACCCGGGACCCGTCGTCGCGGCTGCCGCCCGCGACGGCGCGCAGCCCCGCGACCCGGGAGGACTCGGGCAGCGGGTCGGGGTAGTGCCAGAACACGTCGGCCAGCCGGGTCCCGCCGGGCAGGTCGGCGTGCTCGTAGTGCGCCTCGCCCTTGTAGGGGCAGCGCGTCCGGAGGTCGCTCGGCGAGGTCGGGACGGCGACGTCGGCGGCGGGGAGGTACCAGCGGTTCGGCAGCCCGGTCTCCGACAGCACCCACGGGCGCTGCGAGCGGGCCAGGACCGTCTCCACCCCGTCGGTCGCGACGTGGGTGACGACGACCTCGCGGTGGGTCGGACGGACGTCGACCCGGGTGTAGGGATCGGTGAGGTGGGCGAAGACCTGCTCGTCCTCGTCGTACCAGGCGTCGGCGGCGTTCCAGTACAGCGCGGCGAGCCCGCGCAGCCAGGGCGCGGCCGCGGCCGGCTCCGGGTAGTGCCAGACCGCGTTCTCCGCGGTGCGGTCGCCGACGACCAGAGAGCGGTAGGACGCGTCGCCCTTGAACGGGCAGTGCGTGGTGTGGTCGGTCGCGACCAGCACGTCCTGGTCGAGGTCGGCCTCGGGGACGTAGAGCACGGGCAGCAGGTTCGACTCGTGCAGCAGGAACCCGCCGCGGGTGTCGAGCACGGTGCGCCCGGCGAACTCCGCCCGCACCCGCCTGGGGAACGGGTGCATCAGCAGCTTGTGCGGCGGGCCCTCGATCGCGTAGTTCACCGTCGTCGGCGCGGAGGACGACAGCGGGCCGTCGGTGCGGGTCAGTCCCATGTGGCCTCACCTCGTGGGTGGTCGTGCGGGTCGGTACCCACACAACCACCCACGGGGCGAACCCGCCACGGGCTACAGCGAGAGCTGCACGTCGTAGTCGCCGATCCAGGTGTTGAGGTCGATGATCCGCTCCAGCTGCATCCGGCGGCCCATCGAGTTGGCCTCGTGCCCGCCGCCCGCGTCGAGCCGTCGTCGCACGGCCGCGCGGTCCACCAGCGGCGCGACGGGGGCGTCGTCGCCGTGGGAGAGGATCTCGGCGACCTGCTCGCGCAGCGACTTCTCGTAGCCGTCGTCCTGGGTGGAGGGGTACGGGCTCTTGACCCGCTGCACCACCGACTCCGGCAGCAGGTCGGAGGTGGCGTGCCGCAGCAGCGACTTCTCGCGGCCGTCGAAGTTCTTGTGCGCCCACGGGGTGCCGAAGACGTACTCGACGAGGCGGTGGTCGCAGAACGGCACCCGCACCTCGAGCCCGACGGCCATGCTCATCCGGTCCTTGCGGTCGAGCAGCACCGGCAGCCAGCGGGTCAGGTAGAGGTAGCAGATCTCGCGCATCCGCCGCTCGTGCGGGTCGTCGGCGGCCGGGCCGGTCAGCTCGGGCACCTCGGACAGCGCCGTCCGGTACTGGTCCTCGACGTAGCCGGCCACGTCGAGCTTGGCCCACAGCGCGCGGTCGAACAGGCCGGGGTCGGCTGGGTCGTGGTTCATCATCCGCCCGGCGAGCCACGGGAAGGTGTCCGCCGCGACGGTCTCCGGGTCGTGGAAGTCGCGGTAGCCGCCGAAGACCTCGTCGGCGGACTCCCCGGACAGTGCGACCGTCGACTCCTTGCGGATCGCGGAGAAGAGCAGGTACAGCGAGGAGTCCATGTCGCCGATGCCGGCCGGCAGGTCGCGGGCGTGCACCGTGGCCCGGCGCACGGCGGGGTCCATCATGTCCTCGGTGCGCAGCACGATGTCGCGGTGGGAGGTGCCGACGTACTCGGCGACCTCGTGCACGTAGGGGGTGTCCGGGGTGCTGCGGGCGTCGTCGGCGACGAAGTTGTCGGCGTAGCCCACGAAGTCCACCGCGAACGACCGGACGGTGCCGTCGACGTGCTTCGCGGCCAGCGCGGTGAGCGCCGAGGAGTCCAGACCGCCCGACAGCAGGGTGCAGAGCGGCACGTCGGCGTAGAGCTGGCGCTGCGCGGTGTCCTCCAGCAGCTCGCGGACGTGGTGCACGGTGGTGTCGACGTCGTCGGTGTGCCCGGTGTCGGTGAGCTGCCAGTAGCGCTCCTCGCGGACCCCGCCGTCGCGGGAGACCCGGACGACGCAGCCGGGCGGGACCTCGCGCATGCCGCGGAACACCGCGTTGGACATGTCGGAGACGAACGCCAGCGCCCGGCGCAGCCCCTCGGCGTCGACCACCCGCTCGGCCTCGGGGTTGGCCAGGATCGCCTTGGGCTCGGAGCCGAACAGCACCCCGTGCGGGGTGGGGTAGTAGTAGAGCGGCTTGATGCCCAGCCGGTCGCGCACCAGCACCAGCTCGCTCGTGCCGGAGTCCCACAGGGCGTAGGCGAACATGCCGTTGAGCCGCCGGGCGACCTCACGCGGGTCCTTCGCGCCCCACTCGCGGTGCGCCCGCAGCACGACCTCGGTGTCGCTGGAGGTGCGGAACCGGTGCCCCGCCGCGGCGAGCTGCTCGCGCAGCTCACGGAAGTTGTAGGTCTCCCCGGAGTAGACCATGTGCAGGGCGGGCAGCCCGCCCTCGTCGAGGGTCATCGGCTGGCGGCCGCCCTCGATGTCGATGACCGCGAGCCTGCGGTGGCACAGCGCCGCGGGGCCCTGGGCCCACACACCCTGCTGGTCCGGTCCGCGGCAGGACATCGTGTCGTTCATCGCCGCGAGGGTGCGGGCGTGCTCGTCCGCCCCCAGGTCGTGTCGGTAGTCGATCCAGCCGCAGATTCCGCACACGGTTGAGCGCCTCCTCGATCTCGTGCCCGGACCACGTCGTCCGGTGGATCGATTGCAACGCTAATGATTGCGTAACGCAACATGGAGGAAACGCGCGGTGCGGATTCTGTCCGGTGCTGGGCGGTTCGTCCCGCGGTTTCGGCGACGCGCGTCGCCGATCACACCCGTTCGGAGCAGTACCGTTGCGTGAAGGCGCACGAACCTTTCGATCGGCTTACGTGATTGCGATCGTCAATGTTGCGGCCCGCAACGTGTGTAGCATGCGAAACATGACCGAACGTCCGATTGGCCCGATTGACGACGACGCCGCGGTGGCGACCGGCGGCGTCGCCACGGCGACGCAGGACCCGCTGCACTCGCTGGAGAAGCAGATCACCCTGCTGGTCCGCCGCACCATGGAGTCGGTGTGGTCCCACGGGTACGGCACGAACGACGCCGTGGACCGCTACACCTACCCGGTGCTCATGCTCCTCGACGACGAGGGCCCCCTCTCGCTGACCGCGCTGACCGGCAAGCTGGGGGTCTCCAAGCCCACCGCCAGCCGTCAGGTGTCCCGGCTGTCGCGGGCCGGCCTGGTCGACGTCTCCCCGCACGAGCGCGACCCCCGCTCGGTCAGCGTCACCCTCACCCCGGCCGGGTTGGCGGCCCGCGAGCAGGTCCGCGAGGCCCGCCTGGCCCCGCTGCGCGAGGTCATCGCGCACTGGCCGACCCACGACCGCGACTCCCTCGCCGAGCTGCTCGACCGGTTCAACACCGACCTGGACCTCTTCGTGCGCTGACCCCGCTCCACCCGCCCCGGACCCACCCGGGCACCCGCTGCTCCGCCGGGCCCTGGCCGGGTGATGCGATAGTGGGCAGTCCGGGTGGCCGCACCCGGAGCGAGTTCGGGGGTGAGGACGGGCGTGGACGCACTGGTGGCGCTCGTCGCCGGAGTGCTGGACGGCATCCGCGGGCTCGGCGTTCCGGACGTGTGTCCGGGGGACTGGGCCTGGTCGGTCACCGCGCTCGGCGTGCTCACCGGGCTGCTGCCCACCGCGGGCGCGGCGCTGGTCGCGCTGCTGCGCCGCGGGATCGGCTCCGGATCCTCCTCGGGCTACGGCTCGGCCGAGTCCGTGCTGCTGGCCGGGATCGGGGTGCTGGCGGCGGGTCTGCTCCCGCTGGCCGTGTTCGTCGGAGCGGGCGGGGTGTTCAGCCGCGCGACCGCGGGCGTGCCGGCCGTGCCCGGCCTGAGCCAGTCGGCGACGTCGTCGATCCGGGTCGAGACCTGCAGCGTCGTCGGGACGCAGAGCAGCTACCTGGGCCGGGGCACCGTGGCCGGGTCCATCGGCGGTGACGTCGTCACCTCGGTCACCTCGGTCGCCCTGCTCGGTGTCGTGCCGCTGCTCGCGACGGTGCTGGTCGCGGTCCAGGCGCGCACCGCACTGCGTCGCGGGCCCCGCTGGCCCGCCAAGTTCTTCTGGCTCCCGCTGTTCTCGCTGATCGTGCTGACCGGCGGGGTCCCGGCGGGCACCGCCGAGCACCTGTGGGTCGGCGTCCTCGCCGCCAGCCTGGTCGGGGTGCTGGTCGTCCCGCTGTTCCCGGTGCCGTCCCGGGCGAGGATCGAGCGGATCCGCGCCGGGCGCGACGTGCCGGCCCGACGTGCCGAGCCGTCCGCGGCGGGCCGCATCGGAACCGGGTCGTCCCGGGCCGGCCGCGGCGGGGGCGACGGGCTCGCCCTGCAGTCCGGCGCCGCCGCGACGCCCAGCGTCGCCGAGCGCCTCGCGCAGCGCTTCTCCGCTCGTGAGAACCCGGGCAGCCCCGGGACCGGCGGCGCCCGCGGGCCGTCGTCGGTCGAGCAGTCCGCCCCCTACGTCGGGTTCGCCGCCGCCCCCCGCCCGCCGGCCGGGTACGGCGCACCGCCCCCCGTGGCCTACGCGCCCGGCCCGGCCGGGCGCCCGCCCGCCGGACCGCCGCCGTTCACCGGCCCGGCCGCCCACCCGGCGGCGGGACCGCTGCGCGGCCCGGTGTCGGGAGCGGCCCGTGGCCCCGTCTCCGGCGCGGGACGGCCCCCGGCGGGTCCGCCGCGCCGGCCCACGCTCGTCGCGCCGGTGCCGGGCGGGCCGCCCCGTGCCCCCCGGTTCCGGCTGCTGCGCCGCCTCGGCGCCGGTGGCTTCGGCGGGGTCTGGCTGGCCCACGACGCGAAGCTCGGCCACACCGTCGCGGTCAAGTCCGCGCATGCCGCGGACCCCGAGACCGAGGAGCGCATCCGCCGCGAGGCCGCCGCGCTCGGGGCGCTGCGCCACCCCTGCTGCGTGCAGATCCACGACCTGCTGCACGCCTCCTCCGACCCGGGCCTGCAGGGCATGGACGGCCTGGTCATCGTCATGCAGTACGTCGAGGGCATGTCCCTGGGGCAGCTCGTCGGCGAGCAGGGCCCGGTCGACGACATCTCCGCGGCCCGCATCTGGACCGGCATCGCGGGGGCGTTGCACACCGCGCACCGCGCCGGGGTGCTGCACCGCGACATCAAGCCGGGCAACATCGTCGTCGACCCGCAGGGGCACCCGCACCTGATCGACTTCGGGATCGCGCGCAAGCAGGGTGACTCCACGCTGACCCAGACCGGCTACGTCCTGGGCACCCCCGACTACCTGGCGCCGGAGGCCGCGGCCGGCAAGCCCGCGTCGCCCGCCTCCGACGCCTGGCAGCTCGCCGCGGCGGTGTCGTTCGCGCTGAGCGGGCACCCGCCGCGCGGGGAGTCCGCCGACGCCGTCGCCGGGCTGCGGGCGGCCGCCGCCGGGGCCAAGCTCACCCACCTGCCGAGCCGCACGGCGCACCTGACGCTGCTCAAGCAGGCGATGCGCACCGAGCCGCACCGGCGCCCGGACCTGCCCACGGTGCAGGCCAAGCTCGACGGCTGGCTGCGTCGCCACGGGCACCGCACCGACGGCCCGGTCACCGCGATGCTGGAGTACCGCCGCGGCTGACCGCCGTCCGCCCACGCCGCGCCGGGCCGCTCAGAGCCAGGCCTGGACGAACAGCCGCACCGCCAGGCCGAGTCCGGCGACCGCGATCGCGATCCGTACGAACCGGGCGGGCAGCCTGCGCGCGACGACCGGGCCGAGCCGCCCGCCGACGAGCAGGCCCAGTGCCAGCGGGGGCACCGCCGCCCACGCGACGTCGCCGAACACCGCGAAGCCGACCGCGGCGACCGTGTTCGCGGCCCAGGTCAGCACGTTCTTCAGCGCGTTGGCCCGCAGCAGGGTCGCGCCCGGCAGCGACAGCGTGAGCGCCAGCATCATCACCCCGGCCGCCGCGCCGAAGTACCCGGCGTAGACGGCGACCCCGAACACCGCCAGCGCGACACCCGGCCCGGGCGGACGGGGCGCGCCCGCCGCGGGCGGGCGCAGGAGCAGCAGGGCCGCGGCCGCGACGAGGAACGGCACGATCCGCTCGAACCCCCCGGCAGGGGTGAGCAGCAGCAGCCCGGCCCTGGCCGCGCCGCCGAGCACCGCCGGGCCGAGCCAGCGCCGCAGCTGTGGCCCGGCGCCGCGCAGCTCCGGACGGGACCCGGCGACCGCTCCGGCCCCCTGGAACAGCATGCAGACGGTGTTGGTGACGTTCGCCGTCGTCGGGGGCAGCCCGACGGCGAGCAGCGCGGGGTAGGAGAACAGCGAGGCGAGCCCGGCGACCGAGCCGATGAGGCCGGCCGCGACGCCGGCACCGAGGAGCGTGACCAGCTGCCACGGGGTCATGGGGTCACCGGCGGAGCATCTCGTTGTGGATGCACAGGACCCTACCCGCCGCCCCGTGAGGGGCACGAACACGCCACAATGGCGCCGATCGGCGCAGCGACCTGCGTCGGAACGGGGGATGGTCGTGGGTCCGCGCGAGGCCGGGTTGGGTGGCGCCCTGCTGCTCCTGCTCGTGGGCTGCGGCACCGCCGGCCCCGTCCTCGACCCGGCCACCTCGTCACCCGCCGCCCCGGCCATCCCGGCCCCGGCAACTCCCGCCCCGGCCAGCCCGGTCCCGCCGCGCACCCTGCCCGACCCGGCCGACGAAGGCCCGGCCGGGCCGTGCACCGGTGACACCCTCGACGTGTCCGCCACCGCGCCCCGCACCGACGGCCCGGCCGAGGTCTCGTACCTGGTGTTCCGCAACACCGGCGACGGCGCGTGCGTGCTCGACGGCTACCCGGGGGTGGCGTTCGTGGCGGGCAACGAAGGGACCCGGGTCGGGCCGCGGGCCACGATCGACGGCCCCCGGGCGCGGGTACGGCTGGCTCCGGGCGCCGCCGCGACGGCGCCGCTGCGGGTGCGGGCCACCGCCTCGTACCCGGAGGCCGACTGCGTCCCGGAGCAGGCGCGCGGGCTGCGGGTCACCCCGCCCGGCGGCAGCGGTGGGAGGTTCGTGCCGCGCCCCGGCCCGGTGTGCTCCGCCGACCCGACGCCGCCGCAGGCCACGGTGGGGTCGGTCGAGGCCCGGTAGGCCGCGGCCCGGTCGGTGGGAGCGCTGTCCCCGGGGCGTGTCCCGGCAGCTCGGCGGCTCAGGCGGTCTCGGCGACGTGCAGGGCGAACCACAGCTCGGCCCGGACGCCGGGGGAGTCGAGATCGCGCCCCAGCAGTGCCGCGGCCCGGGTGATGCGGGCCCGCAGGGTGTGGCGGTGCACCCCGAGCCGGGACGCGGCCGGGTCCCACTGCCCGTGCTGGGCCAGCCACTCCCGCAGCGAGGCGACCAGGTCGCCGCGCCGCTCGGCGTCGTGGCGGACCAGCGGGGCCAGCACCGCGTCGGCGAAGGCGCCCGCGTCCTCGGGGCGCACCAGCGCGGCGAGCCCGCTGCCGGCGAGGTCGGCGAAGCGCAGCACCGTCCGGTCGCGGCGTTCGGCGGCGTCGAGCGCCCGGCCCGCCTCGCGCAGCGCACGGCCCAGGTCACCGACCGGCGCCGGGGTGGACACCCCGGCCCGGACCCCGCGCACCCGACCGGCGACATCGAGCACCGCGGGCACCGACCCCGCGCCGACGACCGCCGCCACCTGTCCGTCGAGCTCGGCGTGGAAGGCGACCCCGGGATCGCGTTCCAGGGCGTCGAGCAGCACGTCCGGCGGCGCACCGGTGGCCCGCCCGCCCAGCGCGACCGCGACCAGGTCCCCCGCGGGCAGCGGACCCCACGTCTCGGCGAGCACGTCCTCGGCGCCGCAGCCGGGCAGCGTGGCCAGCGCGCGGAGCACCGCGGTCCGCACCCGGCGCTCGGCCCGCCCCGCCGCGGCGCTCCGGGCGTGGGCCAGGGTCAGCACCGACACCGCGGACCCGATGAGCTGCCGGTCGACCGGGGTGAAGCGCCGGTCCCGCCCGACGACGAGCACCGCGGGCCCGATCAGCCGTACCGGCTGGAGCACGACCTGCCCGTCCCCGGCGGCGACGGTCACGCTGGACGGCCCGGGGTGCTCGCGCACCCGGTCGATCTCCGACCGCAGCAGCACCGCCCGCCGGTCCGCGCCGGCGGGCGCGGACCGGCGGACCCGGCCGTCGGCCCCGGAGATCAGCGCCCAGGCGTCGAGGCGTTCGGTGAGCCGGTCCAGCACCCGGGCGGTGCCGGTGTCCGGGTCGTCCTCACCCAGGGCGGCCGAGGTGAGCGCCCGCTGCGCCTCGTCGGTGCGGACCACCTCGGCGTACCGGTCGGCGGCGCGCGCCTCCGCGACGGCCTTGGTCAGCGCCAGGAACGGGGTTCGCTCGGGGACCTCCAGCAGCGCCAGCCCGGCCCGCTCGCAGGCCTCGCGCAGCGCGGGGAGCAGGTCGTCGTGCCCCAGCCCGCAGCCGAACCCGAGCCCGGCGAGCCCGTGCGCGACGAGCCGGGCCACGTAGCCGGCCGGGTCGGGGGCCGGTCCGAGGCCGGTGGTCAGCAGCAGTTCGTCGCCGTCGAGGTAGGGCGTCGGATCGGACAGTTCGCTCGAATGCACCCACGTGAGCGGTCGATCCTGATCCGCGGACGGACACGCGAGCCGCAGTCCGAGAGTGCGGCTCGCGCACAGCGTGCGCAGCGTCAGCGCCATCGAAACCCCTGCCGGAACGGTGTGTCACGGACCTGGAACTGGACGGTTCGGACACTACCGCGTGCGGGTGTTCCCGATCACGATGTCCCGCACGGACCGCAGTCGTCGTCGGAAGGAGCGCCGTGACCGCCACGCAGGAGACGGGTACCGCTGCGGCACCGTGGGTGGGGGCCCGCATGCAGCGCAAGGAGGACCGGGCGCTGCTCACCGGCCGGGCCACCTGGACCGACGACATCGCGCCACCCGGGACCCTGCACATGGTCGTCGTGCGCAGCCCGCTGCCGCACGCCCGGATCGTCGCGATCGACACCAACGCCGCGGCCGCCGTCCCCGGGGTCCGCGCGGTCCTCACCGCCGCCGACGTCGACGACGAGTTCCTCGCCGGCATCCCGTGCGGCTGGCCGGTCACCGAGGACATCCGCGTCCCGGACCACCGCCCACTCGCCCGCGACGAGGTCAACCACGTCGGCGACGGCGTCGCGGTCGTGCTCGCCACCAGCGCCGCGGCCGCACGCGACGGAGCCGACCTCGTCGACGTCGAGTACGCCGAGCTGCCCGCCGTGGTCGACATGGCCGACGCCCTCGCCGACGGGGCCCCCGTCGTCCACGAGGAGATGGGCACCAACCACTGCTACACCTGGCCGCTGGCCACCGGCGACGTCGACGCCGCGTTCGCCGCCGCCGAGGTCGTCGTGTCCGGGCGCTACCTGCAGCAGCGCGTGATCCCCTCGCCGATGGAGCCGCGCGCGGTGGTGTGCGTGCCGGACCAGGTCGGCGCCGGGTTCACCGTCTACACCGCCACCCAGGTGCCGCACTTCGTGCGTGACATCCTCGCCGCGGTCACCGGCATCCCCGACACCCGCATCCGGGTCGTCGCCCCGGACGTCGGCGGCGGCTTCGGCGCGAAGCTCAACGTCTACGCCGAGGAGTTCCTCGCCCTCGTGCTCGCCCGCCGGCTGCGCGCCCCGGTGAAGTGGACCGAGACCCGCTCGGAGCACCACCTGGCCACCACGCACGGCCGCGGCCAGATCCAGGACGTCTCGGTCGCCGCCACCCGCGACGGCAAGATCCTCGGGATGAAGGTCGAGCTGCTCGCCGACATGGGTGCCTACCTGCAGCTGCTCACCCCGGGCATCGCCGTGTTCGGCGCCTTCACCTTCTGCGGGCTCTACGACTTCGGGCACTACTCCTTCACCGCGAAGGGCGTGTTCACCAACCTCACCCCGACCGACGCCTACCGCGGTGCCGGCCGCTCCGAGGCCGCCTACGGCCACGAGCGGATCATGGACGACCTCGCCCGCGAGCTCGGCATGGACGCCGCCGAGGTGCGGCTGCGCAACCTGCACCCGAAGTTCCTCGAGCCGCGCACCGTCCCCTCGGGCGTGCAGTACGACTCCGGGGACTACGAGACCTGCATGCGCCGGGCGATGGAGCTGGTCGGCTACGACGCCCTGCGCGCCGAGCAGGCCCGCCGCCGCGAGTCCGGCGACCCGGTGCAGCTCGGGATCGGGTTCGGCAACTTCACCGAGTCCGGCGGGCTGTCGCCGTCGAAGGTCGCGGCCGGGGTCCGGCTGCAGTCCGGCGGCTGGGAGCAGGCGACGGTCCGGATGACGACCAGCGGCAAGGTCGAGGTCGTCACCGGCACCTCCCCGCACGGGCAGGGCCACGAGACGGCCTGGTCCCAGATCGTCGCCGACCGCCTCGGCGTGCACCCCGACGACGTCGAGGTCCTGCACGGCGACACCCTGGTCGCCCCGTTCGGCCGCGACACCTACGGCTCGCGCAGCCTCGCCGTCGGCGGCACTGCGGTGCACCTGGCCGCCGGCAAGGTCCTGGACAAGGCGATGCAGATCGCCGCGCACCTGCTGGAGGCCGACGAGTCCGACCTGGAGTTCACCGGGGGCCGGTTCTCGGTGGCGGGCACGGCCGGGCCGTCGGTGACCATCCAGGAGGTGGCGGGTGCGGCGTCGCTGGCCAACGACCTGCCCGAGGGCATGGAGCCGAACCTGACCGCGGACTCGGCCTTCGACCCGCCGAACTTCACCTGGCCGTTCGGCACCCACGTGTGCGTCACCGAGGTCGACACCGAGACCGGGTTCACCCGGATCCGCCGCTACGTGGCCGTCGACGACTGCGGGGTAGTGGTCAACCCGACGATCGTCGAGGGTCAGCTGCACGGCGGCATCGCCCAGGGCATCGGGCAGGCCCTCTACGAGCACGCCACCTTCGACGACGCCGGCAACCCGACGGCGGCCAACCTGGCGTCCTACGCCGTGCCCGCCGCGACCGACCTGCCGCACGTCGAGCTGGAGCAGCTGGTCACCCCGTCGCCGACGAACCCGATGGGGGTCAAGGGGATCGGCGAGTCCGGCGCGATCGGGTCCTCGCCCGCCGTGGTGAACGCGGTGATCGACGCCGTCGCCCACCTCGGGGTGACCCACGTGGACATGCCCGCGACGCCACAGGCCGTCTGGCGGGCGATCACGCAGGCGTCCGACCACACTGCCTGAGACCAGGGGAGGGAGACCGGCACATGGTGGACATCAACTGCGACATGGGCGAGTCGTACTCGATCTACCACTGCGGCGACGACGAGGGCCTGATGCCCTGGGTGACCGTCGCCAACGTGGCCTGCGGCTTCCACGCCTCCGACCCGCGGGTCATGACCCGCACCGTCGCGCTGGCCAAGCGGCACGGGGTGAAGGTCGGGGCGCACCCGTCGCTGCCCGACCGGGAGGGCTTCGGCCGCCGTGAGATGAGGCTCGACCGGGAGGAGCTGACCGCGGGCGTCGTCTACCAGATCGGTGCGCTGGCGGGGTTCCTGCGTGCCCACGACATGGAGCTCAACCACGTCAAGGTGCACGGCTCGCTCTACGGCATGTCGGCCCGCGACCCGGAGGTGGCCGCCGCGATCGCCGACGCCGCCGACGTCTTCGGCGCCCCGCTGGTCGGCATGGTCGGCACCGCGCACGAGCACGTGTGGGGCGACCGGCCGGCCAGATTCGTCGCCGAGTACTACGCCGACCTCGACTACCGCGACGACGGCTCGCTGATCATCACCCGGGAGCACGAGGCGTTCGACCCGGTGCGTTCCGCGGAACGCGCCCTGCCTGCGGTCACCGAGGGGAAGGCCACCTCGGAGAACGGCAAGGAGCTCACCGTGCGCGCGGACTCGGTCTGCGTGCACTCCGACACCCCGAACGCCGTCGAGCTCGCCAAGGCCGTGCACGACGCGTTGAAGCCCCACCTGAGCAGCTGAGAAGGAGTACCCGCAGTGCCCCGACACGAGGTCGTCTCCCCGATCCCCGGCGTGTTCTACCGCCGCCCCGACCCCGGCAGCCCGCCGTTCGCCGAGGACGGCGCCGCCGTCACCGACGACCAGGCGATCGGCCTGGTCGAGGTCATGAAGTCCTTCCACCAGATCCCGGCGGGCGCCACCGGCACCGTCGTCGAGTTCCTGGTCGGCGACGAGGACGAGGTGGACGCCGGCCAGCCCGTGGCGGTGGTGGAGACGGCATGAGGCTGCTCGTCGCGAACCGCGGCGAGATCGCCGTCCGGATCATCCGGGCAGCCCGGGACCTGGGCATCGGCACCGTCGCCGTGCACTCGAAGGCCGACGCCGACGCCCTGCACGTGCGCCTGGCCGACACCGCCGTCGCGATCGGGCCCTCGCCCGCGTCGAAGTCCTACCTGGTGGCCGACGCGATCCTCGCCGCGGCGAAGGAGACCGGCGCGGACGCGGTCCACCCCGGCTACGGGTTCCTGTCCGAGCGGGCGTCGTTCGCCGCCGCCGTCGCCGGTGCGGGGCTGACCTTCGTCGGCCCGGACGCGGCGACGATCGAGCGGATGGGCGACAAGGTCGCCGCCCGGGAGGTCGCCCGCGCCGCGGGGGTCCCGACCGTGCCCGGCACCCCCGGCGGGGTCGCCGACGCCGACGCCGCGGTCGCCGCCGCCGAGGAGGTCGGCTACCCGGTGATGCTCAAGGCCGCCGCCGGCGGCGGGGGCCGGGGCATCCGGGTCGTCGCCGACGCCGACGCGCTGCGCACCGCCTTCGGGCAGGCCTCGACCGAGGCGGAGAAGGCGTTCGGCGACGGCACCATGTACCTGGAGCGGTTCGTCGAGCGCGCCCGGCACGTCGAGGTGCAGGTCCTCGGCGACGGCCGGGACGCCGTCCACCTGTTCGAGCGGGAGTGCTCGCTGCAGCGGCGCAGGCAGAAGGTCGTCGAGGAGGCCGTGTCGCCGGGCATCACCGAGGCGACCCGGGACGCCATGACCGCCGCGGCGGTCGCCCTGTGCCGCGAGGTCGGCTACACCTCGGCCGGCACCGTGGAGTTCCTCGTCGACGACCGCACGGGCGAGTTCTTCTTCATCGAGATGAACACCCGCATCCAGGTCGAGCACCCCACCACCGAGCTCGTCACCGGCATCGACCTGGTCGCCGAGCAGCTGCGCGTCGCCGCGGGGGAGCCGCTGCGGTTCACCCAGGACGCCGTCGAGCGGCGCGGGCACGCGATCGAGTTCCGGGTCTGCGCGGAGGACCCGGAGCGGGACTTCCTACCCCAGCCCGGCGGCGTCGGGCGGGTCACGCTGCCGTCCGGGCCGTGGGTGCGCTGCGACACCTGGCTGGAGCCCGACGGGACCGTCCCGCCGTTCTACGACTCGCTGCTGGCGAAGGTCGTGGTGTGGGGCGCCGATCGGACCGAGGCGCTGGCCCGGTCCCGGCGCGCGCTCGACGAGTTCTCCGTCGCCGGGATCCCGACCACCGCCGGGCTGCTCCGCACCCTGGCGGGTGAGCCGTGGGTCGCCGCCGCGGACTTCCACACCGGGACCCTCGAACAGTGGCTGGCCGAAGGGAAGGGGACCTCATGAGTGCCCGCTACAGCTGGGGCGGCGACGAGTTCGTGTTCGTCGAGCTGGCCGAGGACATGAGCCTGCAGGCCAACTTCAAGGCCGTCGCGATCACGAACCTGCTCCGCGAGGAGCGACCGGACGGGATCCTGGAGATCTGCCCGGCGAACGCGTCCTACCAGGTGCGCTACGACCCCGACGTGCTCGACCCGCACGTGCTGCTGGAGCAGCTGAGGGAGCTGGAGGCCCGGGTCGGCGACGCGCTCGGGGTCACCCTGGACTGCCGGGTCGTGGAGATCCCGGTGCTCTACCAGGACCCGTGGACGACCGAGACGCTGCTGCGGTTCCGGGACCGGCACCAGGACCCGGAGGCCACCGACATCGAGTACGCGGCCCGGATCAACGGCTACTCGGGTGTGGAGGAGTTCATCGCCGCGCACTCGGGCTCGCCGTGGTTCACCTCGATGGTCGGGTTCGTGGCCGGGCTGCCGTTCAAGTACCAGATGGTGCCCCGGGAGCGGCAGATCATCGTGCCGAAGTACCTGCGCCCGCGGACCGACACCCCGAAGCAGACGGTCGGCTACGGCGGCTGCTTCTCCTGCATCTACTCGGTGCGGGGTGCCGGGGGCTACCAGATGTTCGGGATCACCCCGGCCCCGATCTACGACCCGGCCCAGACCAAGCCGGACTTCGCCGAGCACATGGTCTTCATGCGGCCCGGGGACATGGTCAAGTTCCGCGGGATCGACCGCGACGAGTACGACCAGCTGGAGGCGCAGGCCCAGGCGGGGGAGTACCGGATCACCGCCCGCCCGGTCGCGTTCGACCTGCAGCCCTTCCTCGACGACCCCGACGGCTACAACACCCGCCTGCTGGAGGTGCTCGCGTGACACGCATCGAGGTCCGCAAGCCGGGTCTGTCCACGACCGTGCAGGACGGTGGCCGCTCCGGCTACTACCACCTGGGCATCCCGCCGTCGGGCGCGCTCGACCAGTACTCGCTGACCTGCGCCAACGCCCTGGTCGGGAACCCGGACGGCGCCGCCGCCCTGGAGATCGTCTACATGGGCCCGGAGCTGGCGTTCACCGGCCCGGCGACGGTCGCGGTGGCCGGCGCGACGATCGCCCCGAAGGTCAACGGCGAGGCCCGTCCGGTGTGGGAGTCCTTCGACGTCGCCGAGGGGGACGTGCTGGCCTTCGACTACCTGACGGCGGGCGCACGGGCCTACCTCGCCGTCGCCGGCGGGATCGACGTGCCGGAGAAGCTCGGCAGCCGCGCCACCTACGCCCTCGGTGCCCTGGGTGGGCTCGACGGCCGGCCGCTGGCCGAGGGCGACGTCCTGCCCCTCGGGACCGGTACCGGCCGCGCGGGGCTCGTGGTGCCCGAGGACCTGCGCCCCACTCTCGCCAAGGACGTCGAGGTCCGGGTCGTGATGGGTCTCTACGACCACCGGCTGACCGACCGCGGCCGCGCCACCTTCCTCGACACCACGTGGACGCTGACCCCGGTCGCGGACCGGATCGGGTTCCGCTACACCGGCGGCGAGCTGGAGACCGTCGACCGGGAGCCGCCGTTCGGGGCGGGCCAGGACCCGTCGAACATCGTCGACTCGCCCTACCCGATCGGCTCCATCCAGGTCCCGGGCGGCGTCGAGCCGATCGTGCTGCACCGTGACGCGGTGTCCGGCGGCGGCTACATGATGGTGGCGACGGTGATCTCCGGGGACCTCGACGTCGTCGCCCAGTCGGCACCGCGCACCCGCACCCGGTTCGTGGCGGTCGATCTGGAGACCGCGCTGTCGCTGCGGGCCGAGCGGAAGGACCGGCTCGGGCGGATGCACAGCGCGCTGGAGCGGTGACACCGCGACCGCTCACCCGTTCGGGCTGGCCCCGCGGCCCCGTCTGGTCCAGACTCGACGCTCGGTGACGCGGGGCGGTACCGGACGCGGGAGAGGACCGAGCGATGAGCGGCAGGCACCGGAGGACGGCGGGCACCGGGCTGGTCAGGCGGGTCCTGGCCGTGACGGTCTCCGCGGTCGGCGCGGTCGCACTCGCCGCGGCGGTCGTCGTCACCGTGACGCCGACCGAGCAGCCGGTCGCGGGGCAGGCGGAGCAGACCGACCCCGGCCCGGCCACGCCGCTCGCCGCCGGTCCCACGGCGGCAGGCGGGGGCGCACCGGCACGGATGGCCGACCCGGCTCCGCTCGCGCAGGCACCGGCACGGGCGGCCGCCGACGCCGCAGCCGCCGCACCCCCCGCCACCGTGCCCGGGGTGTCCCCGCCGCCGGGGTGGTCCCGGGAGCAGGGACGGTCCGGGGGGCCCGGATCGCCGACCACGTCCACAGGTGGGGTCGGTCCGACCCGGTCCGGCGGGGGCGGGGCACAGCGGGCCGTCGAGCCGCGCTCCACGACCGGTGGCACAGCCGGTCCCGGCCCGGCGGCCACCGGCGGCGCGACCCGCGGCACGGCCGGTGACCGCACCGCGCCCGATCCGCTCGCCGAGCCCGGCGCGGGGACCACGCCGGGCCCCGGCCGGGACGTCCCTCCGGCCGGCACCACGCCCTCCGACGTCACCTCCCCGTCCGACCACACCACACGTCCCGGCGACACCACACCCGGTGACCCGGCTCCGGTCGACGACACCGCACCGGTCGACGACACCGCACCCGGCGACCTCTCCGGGCGGGACCGCGACACCGGGTTCTCCGCCCCGACCCGGCCGACGCCCCCGCAGGCGCAGACCGTCACGCCGACCCCGCGCGGCGACGATCCGGAGGGCGACGATCCCAACGGCGACGACCCGGCCGGCGGCGGTTCCTCCGGCGTCTCCCCGGGCGCGGTCACGGCCGACCCGGGCACCGGCGCCGCGGACGGAGCACTGCTCCGGCTGCGCCTGCGGATCGCCGAGACCCCGCCCGTCGACGTCCGGGTGCCCGGCCCCGCGCTGTCGCTGCTCGGCGGCTGAGTCCGACCGCTCCGTGCAGGTGGCGCAAAGACCACCCCACCGGGACGCCACGAACCCGCGACGCACCCGTTCGGTGCATGGCCGTTCCTCCGTCCGCCGGTCACCATCACCCCATGCGCACGGCGAGCGGCTCCACCCCGTGACCGGCCGGCACCGGCACCCCGGCTCGGCCGGCCCGACGGGCCCGGCCGCGGTCGGGCCCGCGGCGTGGCCGCACGCAGCGGCCCGCTCCCGGGGCGCGACGGCCCCCACCCACCCGCGCGACGCGCCACGAGCGGTCGAGGACCGTGCCCGGCCGACGCGGGGCCGTCGTCGGCTCCGCGTCACCCTGGCGGGTGTCGTGCCGGCGGTGCTGGTCGCCGCGGTCACCGTCGCCGGACTCCTCGCTACCGGGGTGCTCGGCGGGGTCGCCCCCGCGGACCAGCGGGTCGACGACCACGTCCCGGTGCCGACCTTCGCCGCCGGCCCGACCGCCGACGACGCCTCGTCGCTGCCGATGCCGTCGCGCTGGTACGGCTCCGGCACCGGGCTCACGTCCACCACGGTGCCCACCGCGGCGCCCACCGGGACGTCCACCACGGTGCCGGTCGCGGCCCGCGAGACGCGCGTGGCCGCCGTGGCCGACGGGGCGGTACGGGCGGCGACGGCCCGCATCGCGGAGGAGCGGAGGCTCGCCGACGAGCGCCGGGCCGCGGAGATCGCCGCGCAGGAGCGCCACGCTGCCGAGGTCGCCGCGCAGCAGCGCCGGGCCGCGGAGCGGCGTGCGGAGGAGCAGCGGGCCCGGGAACAGGCCGACGTGCGCCGCCGCGCCGCCGTGCCCCCGACCGAGGCCCCCACGATCCCGCCCGCCCCGAGCACCGAGCCGGCCCCGCCCAGCAGCTCCGGGCCCGACGAGTCCGGGAGCGCGACCCCCGCGCCGACCGGTACCCCCGCGCCGACCGGTACCCCCGCGCCGACCGGTACCCCGGCACCGACCGGGGCCGTCCCGCGCACCGAGGCGTCGTCTGCCGTGTCGTCCGGTTCGTGACCGTGCTTCGCTGACACCCGGCCCCGCTGACACCCGGCGGGGCGAGGGAGGTTTGAGCCCCGCCGGCTCCGGCTAACGACAGGGCAGGAGGCGATCACGATGAGCGGACGGCATCGACGTCCACGCACCACGCCCGGCCGCCTGGCCCTGTTCGGCACGGTCCCGCTGGTCGGCGGCGCCGGTCTGGCTGCCGCCCTCGTCGGCGCCGACGGCACGGGCCCGGCCCGGGACGTCACCCCCACACCCACCGCCGCCACGGCCGCCGTCACGAACGGCGCGAACGGCGCGAACGGCAGAGCCACCGATGCGGCCGAGCCGGTCGCGGTCCCCGGACGCGGCGAGATCGTGCTGGACGCCGTCGGCGGTGCCCGCGACGCCGCCACCCGCGCAGCCGATGCACAGACCTCGGCCCGGATCAGCACCGTGGCCGCGGAGCTCCGCGACCAGGCACGGGCCCGGGCCGAGGCGGCCCGCGCCGCAGGGGACGCCGAACTCGCCGCCTACCACCGTGAGGAGGCGGCCCGCCAGGACCGGCTCGCGGACTCGTCGCGCCCGGTGCTCCCCGACGACCAGATCTCCGCCGGCGTCGACAGCTCACCGCTCTGCCGCGCGGCGGACGTCGTCCGGCTCGGCCCGCTCACCGCCGCCGGGCCGGAGTGCGACGACGACCCGTGGATCGCCGGGCAGATCGACGACGCGATGCGCCGCGGCGGCGTCGACCGTTCCGTCGGCTGACCCGTTCTACGGCTCGAGGACCGTCAGCCCCAGCGCCGTGCAGATCGCGCTGGCCTGGGTGGGGGAGACGATCGCCCCGCGCAGCTCGCGGGGGGTGTCCGGGGTGACCTCGCCGAGGTCGCAGCCTCGTAGGTCGGCACCGTCGAGGCGGGTCGAACGCAGCACCGTGCCCCGCAGTCGGCACCGCTCGAACCGGACGTCGCGCAGGTCGGCACCCGACAGGTCGGCCTCGGAGAGGTCGCAGTCGGCGATCCGCAGCCCGCGCATCGCGACGTCGCGCACGTCGGCCAGCTGCAGCGAGCAGTCGTCCAGCACGAACGAGGCCGTCAGCCCCCGCAGACCGCGCAGGACCGTGCCGATCATCCGGCAGCCGGTGAACCGGGTGTCGCCGAGGGTGGCACCGGCCAGCCGGGCCCCGGACAGGTCCACCCCGCTCAGCACGGCGTCGGTCAGGTCCGCCTCGCGCAGGTCGGCGCCCGCCAGCGAGGTGCCGGAGATCCGTGCCCGGTCCAGCCGCACACCGCGCAGGTCGGCGCCGGCGAGCGAGCCGCCCCGCAGGACCAGCCCGGCGAGGTCGGTCTCGCGCAGGTCTGCCTCGTCCAGGCGCGGCGCGTCCACCTCGCCACCGCCACGAGCCGCCGCGACGAGCTCGGCCTCCGTCGTCACCGCCACCACGGCGACAGCCTGGCAGGTCAGCGTGCGGTGGGGGCGTCCGGGCCCACCGGAAGGCACTGCACCGGGCGCGGGTGCTCCGGATCCAGGGCGTTGAACACGTGCTGGAGAGCGACCGGGTCGAACGCGACGGCGCCGTGCTCGGCGAGGTCGGCCGGGCAGCCGTCCTGCAGGACGATGTTGTGTGCCCCGTCCATCAGGCCCGAGGTGTAGGGCACGACCAGCTCGTCGTGGCGGGTGAGGACCATGGTGTAGTCGACGCCGTCGGCGCGCGGCCCGCCGTCGGCGTTCATCTGCTCCAGGAAGTCCGAGCCGCGCAGGAACTGCCGGCAGGACACACACAGCGGGTCCAGGACGAGGCCGACGGCCGGGCCGAGGCCCAGCTGCTGCCCGGTGCGGTTGAGGAAGTCCAGGCCTGCGACGGTCGTGCCGTCCCACAGCGGGGTGAGGCCGATGTAGCGCTCGACCTTGTCGGCACCGCCGAGGAAGCGGACGTAGTAGTTCGGCATCAGCGAGCCCTCGGAGTGCCCGACGATGTCGACCTTCGCCGCTCCGGTGGCGCCGCGGACCCGGTCGACGAACGCGGCGAGCTCGGCGGCGCTGTCCTCCATCGGTGCCAGGCCCCCGACCTGGGTCAGCGGCGGCGGTGCGAGGGGAGTGCGGCCATAGGTCAGCGAGAACACGCAGTAGCCGCGCTCCGCCAACCGGGGGGCCATGTAGCTCCAGTTGTCGACCTGGTTGGCCAGTAGGCCGTGCACGAGCACGACCGGGTTCGGGTGCGCCGCCGACGGCCGGCAGCCCCAGTCGTTCGACCCGGGCGGAGGCGGGTCGAGCAGGTCCGCCACCGAGGCGACCGGTGCGGGTTCCGGCGCCGCCTGGGCCGGGGGCACCAGCGCGAGGCCGACCGTGCACACCGCGGCCGCGATCGAGACGACCGCCGCCCACCTGCGCCGGTCGATGCGCTGTCCAGCCACGAGCCGCCTCCTCGGGTGCCGCCGTCACCGGAACAACGACGGCGCCGGGGGGAGGTTGCTGTCCGTCACCCGACAGGGCCGTCCGGGGGAGGGGCGGCTACTCCGTCCGATCCTGGTCGCCACGCCCGTTCGGCTCCGCGGTCGCGTCCTGCCGGGGGACCTGGTCCTGGCGCGGGCGTCCGCCGCGGCGCATGTTGCCGTTGGTGGTCCGCCGGGTCGGATCCACCAGGCGTTTCCACTTCGCCTGGGCCGCCTGGCGGCTCGACAGCTGGGCCTGCACGGCGTCGGCGACCTCCTTCCACGTCATCCCCCCGGCCCGCAGGGTGCGGATCAGGTCGCGCTCGTAGTAGTCGGCCAGCCGGCGCATCTCCTGCACCAGGGCGTACCAGGCGGCGGCCCCGTCGTGGGTGAGGACGCCGTCGGCGGCGCGCTCCTTCATCCCGTCCAGCTGCTGGGTGATGGACTCCCGCTTCTTCGCGATCGACGGATCGGCCCGTTCCAGCCAGCGCTGCGCTTCCTCGTACCTCATTAAGTCAATGCTTCATTGACGCCAACCTGAGGTCAACCGTTGGGCGACCCCGGCGTGTCGCCGGGGAACCGACGGCCACGGCGACACGGCCGCCCCAGCGCCTCGGGGCCGGCCGGCGTGGCAGTGGAGGGAACCGCGGCCACGCCCGGCCGTACGGTCGGCGGGTTGCCGGGACACGGTCCGGGCCGGACGACAGGGGAGGGGGCGGGGACGACCGGCGCCGGCACGGCGAGGCCACACCCGGGGTCACCAGACCCGGCGGGCGCCGCCGGGGACGTTCTGTATCGCCCTGAGGGCGCCCCGTACGGCTCCGTGCACGGCGTGGGGCGGGGGAGCCGCCCCACGGAAGGACACGGGCGGAGGGCCCGAGCCGGCCGGGGTGGTCGCGACCTAGCGCGTGGACGGGGCTCACGGGACGAGCACGAGCTTGCCGCCGGTACGGCGGGACAGGCTGAGCGAGGCCGCCTCCTGGACGCGGTCGAAGGTGTAGGTGCCGGCGACCGGAACGGCCAGGACGCCCTCGCCCGCGAGCCGGGCGATCCCGTCCATCCGGTCGTAGCGCATCGCGGTACTGGTCCGGACGCCCAGCTCGGATGCGGCGGCGAAGTCCGACACGGTGAGGACGCGGTCGGCGACCCCGGTCAGCTCGATCAGGGCCGGCAGCGAGCCGCCTGCCGGGCTGGGCCGGTCGGCGCGGTCTATCCGCCCCCCGGTCGGAGTGGCGTCCAGCGCGCGGTCCACCGGCCCCCCGGCCAGCCGGCGGACGCGCGCGACCATTCCCTCCCCGTAGGGCGTGACCCGGGCACCGACCTGTTCCAGGGCTGCAGTCCGGGTCGGCCCGGCCGTGGCGACCACTCGCAGACCCCGGTGCCGTGCGAGGCGCACGGCCGTCTCACCCACGGTGGTGCCCGCGCCGTGGACGAGCAGCAGCTCGCCCGTCCGGACACCGAGGTCGTCGAGCGCACGCCACGCGGTCTCGGCAGCCACCGGCAGCGCGGCGGCCTGCTCGGCGGTGACCCCCTCGGGAACGGGTGCCCAGGCCGGCATGAGCGCGTACTGGGCGGCGCCGGCCGTCGGACCGTCGAAGCAGGCCGGGCCGAACACACGGTCTCCGATGCGGACGTCGTGGACTCCCGGGCCGAGCGCGTCGACGGTGCCCGCCACCTCCAGGCCGAGGCCACGGGGCAGAACCGGGAGGACGTCGGCGAGCAGACCGTCCGCCAGGTGCCAGTCGGCCGGTGTCAGCCCGCAGGCCTGCACGGAGATCCGGATCCGGCCGGGGCCCGGCTCGGGCCGGGCGACCTCCGCGAGCACGATCACGTCCGGGGAGCCGAACTTGTGGAACTGCAGAGCTCTCATGACGGCCTCTCATTGATGACAGCATCTGTGGTCACCGACGCTAGCAGGCGACGACAGGGCCTGTCGTCGTAGCCTGATGGGTATGCCGCGCTGGGAATCCGACGCACAGGGCCGGCTCGAACGCGCGGCCCTGGACCTGTTCGAGACCCACGGGTTCGACCGCACCTCGGTCGCGCAGATCGCGGACGCCGCAGGCCTCAAGGAGCGCTCGTTCTACCGCTACTTCCCCGACAAGCGGGAGGTCCTCTTCGCCGGCGGTGAGATCGAGGCGCACCTCGTCGAGCAGGTGGAGGCGGCCGACCCCGGTCTGGCGCCGATCGACGTGCTCCTGTCCGCGCTGGGGAGCGCCGAGGGCCTCCTCCGCCCGCGCGGGTACCTCCGGCGCCGCGGGAGGGTGATCGCGGCCAACCCGGCGCTGGCCGAGCGCGATCTGATCAAGCTCGCCGACATCGCCGAGGCACTGGCCCCGGCTCTCGAACGCCGGGGTGTCGACCCCGGCACGGCGCGCTTCCTCGTCGATGTGGTCCTGGCGATCCACCGGCGAGCCGTTTCCCGCTGGCTGGCCGAGGAAGACGCCACACTCGCCGAGCTCATGGCCGAGGCCACCGCCGAGCTGCGTGCGGCGATGGCGGCACCGCCGCGGACGTCCCCCGGGCCGGCCGAGGACGGCGGTCCCGGACCGTCGTAGCACCTCCGCCGCGGAGGAGCCGGCGCGATCCTGGACCACCGCCGGAGCCGGTTGCCGCCCGCTCGGCGCTGGCCCCCGGCACAGTCCCGGCGTCGTTCCTGTGGGGTGTCCGGACGGTGCCCGAGCAGCTTCTGCCTCTCTATGTCAATGTAGCGTTGACACCTTCTGATGGTCATCCAAACAACGACCACAGACCTGCCAGGACGACGCCCAGGGCAGGGAGGCGGTACTCAGGCCAGGAGAGACCGAGCCCGTGATGGGGCCGGGTGGACCCGAGCCGGTCGGCGGGGGAGCGGGGGCCGGCCCGCCGGCACCGGAGGCCCGTAGCGGTGCGCTCGGCGCGCCCGGTGGCCCGAGTGCCGCCGTGTGGTGCCGGACGGTCCAGGAGCCGTTCAGGGCGCCCTGAACGGCGCTGTACGGGCCCCGGGCCGTAGGAGCACTGTCGTTGCCGCAGCCCCCACGGCGCTCCCTCATCCCTCGCTGCCGGCGGGATGCGCCGTGGGACAGACCGGTACGCCACAACGTCCGCCGGGCGCGAGGGGGAGCCAGCCCATCCAGACTTCGGTTGTCGTCCTGTGACGTGACCGAGTCCCGGCTGTCGGCCCCGGCTCGCTCCACCGGACCAGGCCTCCTCCTCTGTAGTCAATGGTTCGTTGACGCGTTCCTGTCGTCAGCGAAACAACGACACAGAACCAGCCTCGACGACCAGGAGGCCCGCACGACGGGGGAGGAGCGGTCAGATCAGGGAGAGGCTGAACCCGTCGTGGGTCCGGGTGAAGCCGAGCCGCTCGTAGAACCGGTGGGCGTCGGTCCGGGACCGGTCGGAGGTGAGCTGGACGAGCACCGCGCCACGACGGCGGGCCTCGTCGACGGCGTACCGGACCATGGTCGCCCCGAGACCGTCGCCGCGCCGGGACGCGGCCACCCGGACGGCCTCGATCCGGGCCCGCAGCGCACCCCGGCGGGCCAGCCCCGGGAGCAGCGTGAGCTGCAGGGTCCCGACCACCGTGCCCTCGTCGTCGGCGACCAGGAGCAGGTGCCGGGGGTCGCCGTCGACCTCGGCGAACGCGGCGAGGTAGGGAGCCAGGTCGTCCGGGGTCTCCCTGGTGGCGCCGAGCGGGTCGTCGGCCAGCAGCGCGACGACGGCGGGGACGTCACGGGCCGTGGCCCGGCGAAAGACGGGTGTGGGCACGGTGGGACCTCTCGACACGGAACGACACTGAAAGACACGGAACGGCACGGAACGACGGGAGAGCGGGGCTGCGGGGAGCAGCCTGCCCGGAGAGTGTCCCGGAGTGATGTCGTGCGGCCGGACTGGGCGTCCGCCGGGGGAGCGGTCACCATGGCCGGCATGTCCACCGACACCCACGACCGGGCCGACGGCACCACCCCCGCCGACGCGTCCGCTCCCGCACCGACCGGCGGCGACCCCGTCACGGTCTCGTTCACCCGTCGCGCCGACCCCGGTCACGCCGCGGAGATGACGGCCTGGATCCGCGCCGGCCTGCTCATGGCCGAAGGGTTCCCCGGCTTCCTCGGCGGCGGCTGGGTCCGCAGCCGCGACGGCTCCGACGAGTGGCACATGCTGGCCCGCTTCGACTCCCCGGAGTCGCTCGGGCGCTGGGAGGCCAGCCCGGAGCGTCGCTGGTGGCTCGGCTCCGCCCAGGGCCTGGCCGAGATGACCCGGGCCGAGCGTCGCACCGGCATCGAGGGCTGGTTCGACCAGCCCGCCGCGGTGGAGACCGCGGGCCCGCCCCAGATCACCCCGCCGCGCTGGAAGCAGGCGACGACGATCTGGCTCGTCTTCTTCCCGATGAACCTGCTCGCCACGGTGACCCTCGGCGCGCTGATCGCGGACTGGCCCGTCGTACCGCGGCTGGCGGTGACGACGATCGTCCTGACCCCGATCATGGTGTACGTGATGCTGCCCTGGATCACCCGGTGCTGGGGTGGTGGCTGCAGGGCCGTCGGTTCCGCGACCGGCACCACGTCCCGGTGGGCTGATCACCCCTGGGGGCTCCCCGGATCACGCGGAGCGAGGCCGCTACCGTCGTTCGGTGCTCACCTCCGAAGCGACGGTCGCCGCGCCGGCTCCGGTCGACACGCTCCGCGACCGTCGACGCCTGCGCTGGGCGGGCCGGCTCGGCCTCCTGGCGTTCGTGCTCGCCGTCGCGGTGCCCTTCCTGCCCGTGGTGCAGCACACGACCACGATCGTCTGGCCGTCGGCCGCCACCGGCACCGCCGACGTCAACTCGCCGCTGGTCGCGCTGCGCCCGGAGACGATGTCGGTGGTCGTCCCCGCCGACACGATCCGCAGTCTCGACGACCGCACCGACGGCACCGCCACGGTGCTGTCCACCGTCCCGCCGGAGTCGCCGGAGGGCGCCCGCTCCGGGATGGTCCTGACCGTCGCCGACGGCCAGCTCGCGCTGGTCGACCGCGGCCAGCAGCTCGCCACGGCGCCGCTGCGGGCCGGCCCGTCGGAGGTCCGGATCACCTCCGAGGGCACGTCGACGACGATCGATCTGGGTGCCGGGGCGCAGACGTTCGAGGGAGACCTGCGTCCGCAGGTCGTGGGGATCTACTCGGACCTGGACACCGAGCTCGACCCGACCGCGGGCACCGTGGTCCGGATCACCCCGGACACCCGCTTCGACACCAGCCCCTCGGTGTGGAAGACCGCCGCCACCGCGGTCGCCGCGGTGGCGTTGCTGGGCTCGCTGCTGGCGCTGGCCGGGGTCGACCGGCACCTGGGGCGCAGCCCCCACCGGGCGGGCCGCGACGCCATCGGCGGTCTCGCCGGTCGGTGGCCGCCGCGGCTGCGTCGCTGGTGGTCCCGCGCCCGGCCGCGACCGATCGACCTGATCGTCACCGTCGTGCTGGTCGGGTGGGCCGCGATCGGGGGCCAGACCTCCGACGACGGGTTCACCCTCGGCATCGTGCGCGACGTCCCTACCTCGGGCTACGTCGGCAACTACTACCGCTGGTACGACGCCGCGGAGGCGCCGTTCGGCTGGTTCTACGACCTCTACGCGCTGTGGGTGCGGGTCTCGGACTCGCTGCTCTGGCTGCGGCTGCCCTCGGTGCTGATGGGGATCATGGCCTGGTGGCTGGTCTCCCGCGGCCTGCTGCCGCGCCTCGGCCGTCAGGCCCGCCGCTCCCGCGCCGCCACCTGGGCCGCGGGGATGGTGTTCCTGGCGTTCTGGATGGCCTACAACTCCGGGCTGCGTCCCGAGCCGGTCGTCGTCGTGTGCTCGCTGCTGGCGCTGGTCTGCGTGGAGCGAGCGCTGGCCCTGCAGCGGCTGCTCCCGATCGCGCTCGGCCTGTTCGCGGCCTCGATGGCGGTCGGGGCGAACCCGGCAGGGCTGATCGCGATCGCGCCGTTCATCGCCGGTGTGCGCCCGCTGTGGCACCTGCTCGCGGCCCGGATCCGGACCGTCGGCGCGGTACCGGTGCTGGCGCCGCTGCTGGCCTCGGGCACCGCCATCCTGATGATCGCCTGGGCCGACCAGAGCTGGGCAGCGGTGATCGACTCCACCCGGCTGCGGTCCGACATCGGGCCGGACTGGCCCTGGTACACCGAGATCGCCCAGCGCTACGCGCCGTTGTTCGAGGGGCTCGCGGACGGTTCCATCGCCCGCCGGTTCCCGATCCTGCTGGTCATCCTGTGTCTGCTGGCCTGCGTGGTCGTGCTGATCCGGCGCAACCGCATCCCTGGTGCCGCGCTCGGGCCCGCCCAGCGCCTGATCGGCAGCACGGTGATCGCGCTGCTGATCTTCGCGTTGACCCCGACGAAGTGGACCCACCACTTCGGCGACCTCGTCGGCCTGGGCTCCGGCATGGTGGCGCTGGCCGCGATCGCCACCGGCTCGGACGTCCTGCGCTCGCTGCGCAACCGGCTCGCGTTCCTGTCCGCGGTGTTCCTGGTGGCGGCCCTGTCCGCGGCCGGGCCGAACCTGTGGTGGTACACCAACAACTGGGGCGTGCCGTGGGCCGGTGAGCAGGTCACGGTCGCCGGCTACGAGCTCTCCACGATCCTGCTGCTCGTCGCGCTGCTGCTGGCCGCGGGCGCCGGGGTCGAGCACCTGCGCGGCATCCGCGAGCAGCGCCACCCTGACCAGCTCGCCGGCGTCGAACGGACGCTGGGCCGGATCCCGCTGGTGGGCCGCTGGGTCCGGGCCCGGGACTGGCGCCGCGACGCGTCCTCGGCGCTGCGGGCGACCCGGCGGCTGCGGCTCACCTCCGCGCCGCTGGCGGTGCTGTGCGGGCTGCTCGTCACGTTCAACGTGTGGTCGATGGTCTCGGCGATCCAGGACCGCTCCGGCACCTGGACGATGGGCGCCGACGCGCTGTCGCACCCGTTCGGCGGGTCCTGCGGGCTCGCCAGCCAGGTGTTCGCCGAGCGCCGGCCCGTCGACGGCGTGCTGCCCCCCGCCCCGGAACCGACCGGGATGGCCGCACCGGCCCGCTCCGGGCTGCTGCCGACCGTCGCCCCGCCGCCCCCGCCGGGGGAGCCGACCGCGACCCCGGCGCCGCTGCCGCCGGGTGTCGTCCCCGCGAACAGCCCCGACGCCCAGCTGCTCGACCCGAACAGCGGGGGCAGCGGCTTCGTCCGCAACGGCATCCCGCCGACCGGCGGCGGGACCGGGGCGTCCGGGTTCGAGTACGTGCTGTCCGGCGGCCTGGGCAGCGACGCGGCGCCGGCGTTCGGCAGCTACCTGCCCCGCGGCGACCGCAACACCGGCACCCTGCGCACCCCGTGGGTGCTGCTCACCGCCGAACAGCGCGCCGGCAGCACGCCGTTGGTCGTGACCGCGGCCGGGCGCCTGGGCAACGGGAACCGGCTTACCATCCAGTACGCGACGCGGCTGTCCGACGGGCGGGTCCGCGTGGTCGAGCAGACCACCCTCGACGACGGGCGGGTGGAGGAGATGCCGTGGCGCGAGCTGCGGTTCGACCTGCCCGAGACCGCCCGCGCGGCGACCGAGGTCCGGATGGTCGTGCAGGACAACTCGCTCGGGGCGGACGGGTGGCTGGCGGTCGCACCGCTGCGCGCGCCGCAGCTGGCGCCGCTGCCGCAGGTCGTGGGCAACCAGCCGATGTTCCTGGAGTACCCGGTGTCGCTGGCCAGCCCCTGCCTGCGCCCGTTCCGGACCTCCGGCGGGATCGCCGAGGTCCCGGCCTACCGGTTGCAGGCCGACGGCAGCCAGATGCGCGGCGACGGCGAGGGCTGGTCGTCCCCGCAGGCCGGCGGCCCGCTGGGCTGGATCACCGTGATCGGCAAGCAGACCGAGCTGCCCACCTACCTCGAGGGCGACCCCGGCCGGGACTGGGGGAAGGTGCAGGCGATCCAGCCGTACCGGCCGAACGCGGTCGCGCCGACCCTGGAGCGTCGCGATGTGGACCGCTCCGGGCTCTACAGCTCCGGTCCGCTGCCGGCGCCGCCGCCGGGCATCCCGTCGCCGAGCCGGTGACGGGGCCCGGGGGAGCGGGATCAGCCGCTGAACTCGACCGCGGGCGCCGCGGAGGGCTTCCTGCGCTTCGCGGGCGCCTCGGCCCGGTTCTCGGCCGTGGCCTCGGGGGCCGCCTCCGGGACGGCCTCGGCAGCGGGTACCGGCGTGGCGGTGCTCGCCGCGCCGCCGTCCTGGGCCCGGCGGTGGGCCTCGACGACCTCGGACGGGATGCGGCCCCGCTCGGACAGCGTCCAGCCGTTCTCCCGGGCCCAGGCGCGCACCGCGCGGTTGTGCTCGCGGGTCGCGGTGTCCGAGCCGCTCGCACCGCTGCGTCGGGCGGTCGGCGCGGGCACTCCCGCATTGCGTCCGGTGCGCGGGGACCCCGCGGCGCGCGCGACCCCGAGGAACGGCGCGAGCGCCTCCCGCAGCGCCGCAGCGTTGTCCGCGGTCAGGTCGATCTCGAACCGGCGACCGTCGAGCCCGAAATCGACGGTCTCGGCGGCGTCGCCGCCGGTGATGTCGTCGACCAGCCGGATCGTCTCGACCTTCGCCACTGCAGTTCCTCCCGGTTCGCCGTCCCGGATTCACCCGGGGTCGCCGGAAGCATAACGACGAGGCTTCAGGAACCGTGGGCACCCGGTCGGGCGGAACGGCGGACCTCGCGTGACCGGACCACGCTCGGCCTGGTCGGGCGCACGTCGCGGAGCATCCCGATCAGGACGGCGAGGGCGATCAGGACAATGACCAGCACTACTGCGACGACTGCGCTCACGATGTTCTCCTCGCCGGTCGGTACGCGGCCACCCGCCGCCGGTGAAAGTGCGATGCACCGACGATAGGAGCGTGCCGAATGGGTCGGCGCGGTATTTGAGCAATTCTTGAGCAGGGTCGGCCGGGGGAGGACGGGGACGGTACACATGGAGATCGACACCGACGACCTGTCCGGGGCTGAGGTCCAGGGGTTCCTCGCCGCGCACGTCGCCGACATGCACGCCCAGGGATCGCCGGAGAGCACGCACGCCCTGGACCTCGACGGGCTCCGCGGGCCGCGTGTGACCCTGTGGGTCGCGCGTGACGACGACGGCACCCTGCTCGGCTGCGGCGCGCTGAGCACGTTGGCGGCCGGGGCAGTGCCCGAGCACCCGGCCGCGGAGATCAAGTCCATGCGGACGGCCGAGCACGCCCGCGGTCGCGGTGTGGGCGCCGCGGTGCTGACCCGGCTGCTCGACGCGGCGCGTGAACGCGGTCACCGGGCGGTGTACCTGGAGACGGGCTCGGGAGAGTACTGGGCCCCGGCCCGGCGGCTCTACGAGCGTTTCGGCTTCGTCCGCTGCCCGCCGTTCGCCGACTACCCGGTCGATCCGTTGAGCGCGCACTACCGGCGCGAGGTGTGATCGGGCCGTCATGTGATCCCGCTCTCGCCCGGCTGCGAGATGTGATCTAGAATGCTCTACGAGCCGTAGAACACGGTGCCGACGCCGGACCGTTCGAGGGTCCTCCCACCCGGGCGTCGGGCCCCACCGCGCCGCCTCAGCGCCGGAGGTCCGTCCCGGGGCGCGGGGACGGGAATGAGGGCCACGCGAATGACGGTCGAAGCGCGTCTGGTCAACGCCGACCTGCGCCGCAAGCGTTCGGTGGATCTGGCACAGCTGATCCACGAACAACACGGGGGACCGGTCACCGCGCTGCGCGCGGGACTGCTGGCCTACCCCTACCCGCAGCCGGTGCTCGGCTGGCACCGCGTGCGGACCGTCGTCCCGGCGATGCGGGGAACCGGCGAGCTGACGCTCGTGGCCTCGACCGCGCCGGACACGAGCTCACCGGCGACCGGTGTGGGGATCTGGGAGCTCGCCGTCACCGGGTCGGAGCCGCTGGCGCGCGGTGAGGCCGAGGGCTGGGCACGGGCCGTCTTCGGGTACCGCTGCGCTCCGCTGGTGTACCGACGCCGGTCGGGCGGGTTGTTCCACCGCCCGACCGGCGTCGAGTTCGTCGTCTTCCACGGGGTGCACGGGCCGATGCACCCCTCCGACGTCGAGGAGTACGGCGCGAACGCCTGTGCGTGAGTCTCAGAGCCGGAAGGAGCGCAGCCAGACGGTCTGCGCGGCCCGGCGGAGCGCCGACAGCACGTCCTCGGGCAGGACCTGGTCGGTGTCGGTCAGCACGTAGCCGAGGTCGCCGCCCGTGGACAGCGCCTGCCCGACGATGTTGACGCCGGCGTCGGCCAGCAGCCGGTTGATGTCGGCGAGCACGCCCGGGGTGCTCGTGTGCAGGTAGGCGGTCCGGAACACCCCGGGCGGGTTCGGGGCGCTGACATTGGGCAGGTTGACCGACAGGGGAGTGGCGCCCAGCTGCACGAAGTCGAGCAGCTTGCGCGAGACGAACGTCCCGATGCCCTCCTGCGCCTCCTGGGTGGATCCGCCGATGTGCGGGGTCAGGATCACGTTGTCCAGGCCGCGCAGCGGCGAGTCGAACTGGTCACCCTGGGCCTTGGGCTCGACCGGGAACACGTCGACGGCGGCACCGGCGATGTGCCCGGACAGGACGTTCTCCCGCAGCGCCAGCTCGTCGATGACCATGCCGCGCGAGGCGTTGATGAACATCGAGCGGGGCTTCATCCGGGCGAACTGCTCGGCGCCGAACAGGCCGGCGTTGCCGGGGCGGCCGTCGACGTGGATGGACACGACGTCGGACTCGGCCAGCAGGGCGTCCAGGCTCGGCATCCGCCGGGCGTTGCCGTGGGCGAGCCGGTCGGCGGTGTCGTAGAACACGACCTGCAGCCCGATGGCCTCGGCCATGTTGGACAGCTGGGTGCCGATGTTGCCGTAACCGACGATGCCCAGGGTGCGGCCGCGGATCTCGTGGGCACCCTTGGCCGACTTGTCCCAGACGCCCTCGTGCATCCGCTGGGTCTTCTCGGTCAGCCGCCGCGCCAGGACGACGATCTCGCCGATGACCAGCTCGACGACGCTGCGCGTGTTGGAGTAGGGCGCGTTGAACACCGCGATGCCGCGCTCGGCGGCCGCGGTGAGGTCGACCTGGTTGGTGCCGATGCAGAAGCAGCCGACGGCGAGCAGATCCTTCGCGGCGTCGAGCACCTCGGCGGTGATCGTGGTGTTGGAGCGGATGCCGAGCAGCTGCACACCGTCGAGCGCCTCGCGCAGCTCGTCGCCGCTGAGCGACCCGGGTCGGGTCTCGACCTCGAAGCCGTCGCGTCGGAACGCCTCGGCGGCGCCGGGGTGGATGTTTTCCAGCAGCAGGACCTTCACGTGTCCAACCTAGGACGCCGGGTGGGCGCGGGGGCACCGGGGCCGGGTGAGCGGGGAGTTCCGGAGTGATGTCGGGGGTGGCCGGAGGCCTGGGAGACACCTCTCTGACGCTCGAACTGTCATAACGTGCATTATCGGCTCAGTACTACGGTGGACCGGTGACTGCCGCCATCCATCATCTCGAACTCTGGACCCGGGACCTCGCCATCTGGCCCTGACCGTGCCCGGTCGCTCCCGGCTCGACGCGCTGCGGGCGGACTGCGCCGCGCACGGGTGGTCCGAGCTGTTCGGCGAGATCTACCCGCACGCCGGCGGCCCGGACCACACCGCGCTGTTCCTGGAGAACGCCGAGGACTTCGAGGTGGAGCTCGTCGCGCCCTGAGCCGACGGGTTCAGTTCCCGCGGCCGGTGGCGTCCTGCAGCTCGTCGATCCGCTTCGAGGCCTCGGCCTTGGTGAGCCCGTCGAGGTCGTCCGGGGCATCCTGCCCGGCCTGCTGCAGCAGCGTCTCCAGGTACGACCGCTGCGGGCCGGTCATCGGCTCGTCGCCGGTCGTCCAGTCGGCGGGGTCCTTCTCGGCCGTACCGGGGTCGACGGCGTCGGTGCTGTGGTCGTTGGTCATGGGTCGAACATATCTTCGACCGCTACTCCCCGCACGTCGAGCGGTCCCGCCGTCACCGGAACTGTCATAACGGCAGCCCCGCCGGTGTCGGTGCCGGTCACTACGCTGCCGTCGTGCCCCTGGACGAGTACCGCCGCCGGCGCGACCCGCGGCGCACGCCGGAGCCGGTGCCCGAGCACGACGCCGGCCCGCCGGGCGCCGTCGGCGACCGGTTCGTCGTCCAGGAGCACCACGCGACGGCGCTGCACTGGGACCTGCGACTGGAACGTGACGGTGTCCTGGCGTCGTGGGCGGTGCCCAAGGGGCTGCCCGAGGACTCCGAGACCGTCCGGATGGCGGTGCGCACCGAGGACCACCCCCTGGAGTACCTGGAGTTCTCCGGGGAGATCCCGCGCGGCGAGTACGGCGGCGGCAGGATGGCGATCTGGGACCACGGTCGCTACGACACCGAGAAGTGGGACGACCGCGAGATCGCGTTCGTCCTGCACGGCGAGCGGGTCCGCGGCCGGTTCGTGCTGCTGCACCGGAGTTCCGGTGGCCGGAAGGACGGCTGGCTGCTGCGCCGCACCCGGGACCAGCCCGACGGCATGGGCGCCGGGGGCGACCCGCTCCCCCACGACGTCGTCCTGGCCGTGCCCCGGCCCGCCGACCGCCTGCCCACCGGGGACGGCTGGACGGTCCGCCCGGTCTTCGGTGGCCGGCGGGTGCTGGTGCGGTCCGACGGCGGCTGGCTCACCCTGCGCCCGGTGGACGACGAGGGCCGCCCCGGGGAGCCGTTCGACCCGCCGGGCGCGCTGCGGGGCCTGGGGCCCGCGCTGGGCGCCGGTGGGCACCTGCTCGACGCCGAGCTGACCGACCGGGGCGAGCTGTGGGTCGCCGACGTGCTGCACACCGGCGGCCGCGACGTCCGGGCGCTGCCGGTCGAGCAGCGGCGGGCGCTGCTGGAGGAGCTGCCGCTGGACGGGCCGCACCGGCGCGCGGTGCCGTCGTACCCGAACGCGGGTGCCCGGCTGCTCGACGCGGTGCGGGACCAGGGACTGCCCGGGGTGGTCGCCGTCCGGGCCGGTTCCGGGTACCCCGAGGGCGCGGGCGACGACTGGCGGGAGGTCCTGGTGGGTGGGACGACGACACGACCCGGCACGGCAGGACGGGGATCGGCTCAGCGGGGATCGACTCGGCAGGGACCGACCCGGACGGGATCGGCCGGACGCGCGGGGTACGGGCGGGCGGCGCTGTCCAACCCGGACAAGGTGCTCTACCCCGCCACCGGCACGACCAAGGCCGACGTGCTGGGGCACTACCTGGCCGTCGCCGAGGTGATGGTGCCGCACATCGAGGCCCGGCCGGCGACACTGAAGCGCTGGCCGGACGGGGTGGAGGGGCAGTCGTTCTTCGAGAAGAACGTGGCGCGGCACCCCCCGGACTGGCTGCGCACCGCCCGCGTGGGGACGCCCGGCGGCCGGTCGGAGTCCGCCGACTTCGCGGTGCTCTCCGACGCCGAGGGGCTGGCCTGGGCGGCGAACCTGGCGGCACTGGAGCTGCACGTGCCGCAGTGGCGGCTCGGCCCGCGCGACGGGCGTCGGCCGCCGGATCGCGTGGTGTTCGACCTGGACCCGGGCGAGGGCACGACGATCGTGGACTGCGCCCGGGTGGCGCTGTGGCTGCGGGACCTGCTCGACGATCACGGTCTGCCGGTGTACCCGTCGACGTCGGGCGGGAAGGGGATGCAGCTCTACCTGCCGGTGCGGGTCACCGACCCGGAACGGACCAGCGGGTTCGCCCGTGAGGTGGCCGAGCGGCTGGCGCAGGAGCACCGACGCGAGGTGATCGCGGTGATGACCCGCGCGCGTCGCCACGGGAAGATCTTCGTCGACTGGAGCCAGAACGCCACCGCGAAGACCACGATCGCCTCGTACTCGCTGCGCGGGCGCGAGCGCCCCACGGTGGCGACCCCGCTCACCTGGGCCGAGGTCGAGGGCTGCCGCGAGCCCGCCGACCTGGTGTTCACCCTCGACGACCTCCCGGCACGGCTGGACACCCACGGGGACCTGATGCGTCCCCTGATCGACACCCAGGGTTTCGTGCTCCCCCGTGGTGGGGTGATCGGGCAGGTGCCAGGCTGACCGCCGTGCACCACCCGTACCTCGACGGTCCGCACCCGCGCGCCTACGCCCACCGCGGCTGGCACGTCGGGGAGCTCGCGGGTCGCGAGAACACCCTCGCCGCGTTCACCGCCGCCGCCGACCACGGTCTGCGCTACGTCGAGATGGACGTGCACGCCAGTGCCGACGGCGTGCCGTTCGTGCACCACGACCCGACGCTGGACCGCACCACCGACGGCACCGGCCGGATCGACGCGCGCCCCGCCGCGGAGCTCGACACCGTGCGGGTCACCGGGGCACAGCGCACCGAGCCGCTGCCGCGGCTGGCCGAGGTGCTCGCCGCGCTGCCGGGGGTGCGGGTGACGATCGAGCTGAAGTCGGCCGAGGTCGTCGCGCCGACCCTGGCGGTGCTCGACGCCGCCGACGCCTGGGACCGGGTGTGCCTGGGCTCGTTCTCCGCCCGGTGGCTGAACGTCGCCCGGACGCTGGCCGGGGCGAGGCTGTGCACGTCGATGGGGCAGGCCGAGGTGGTCGCGCTGCGGGCCCGCGCGTGGGGTGTCCCCGGCCGGCTGCTGCCGTCGCCGGCAGGGGTGTTCGCGCAGGTGCCGCCGGTGTTCGGGCCGATCCCGGTGGCCTCGGACCGCCGGTTCGTCGAGGCGGCGCACCGGGCCGGGCACGAGGTGCACGTGTGGACGGTGGACGAGCCCGATGAGATGCGACGGCTGCTGGCCCTCGGGGTGGACGGGCTGCTGTCCGACCGGCCGGACCGGCTGCTCGACGTCGTCGGGAGCTGACCGGGTGGGCGTCTGCGTAGATGATCGGAGGCCGGGTCCCGCGGGCGTCGATACGCTCGCGCCGTGACCGCCTCGACCGTCCCGACCGCTGAGCCGGCCCCGCCCCGCCGATCCCGGGTGTGGGCCTGGGGGCTGTGGGACTGGGGTTCGTCGGGGTTCCAGCACATCGCGCTGACCTTCGTGTTCTCGGTGTACCTGACCGACGCGGTCGGGGCGGACCTGCCCGGCCCGGTCAGCGCGAACAGCTGGCTGGCGTGGTCGACGGCCGCGGCCGGGGTGCTGATCGCGCTGATGGCGCCGGTGATCGGGCAGAGCGCGGACCGGACGGGCCGGCGGGTGCGCGCGACCGGGCTGTGGACGGCACTGGTCGTGCTCTGCATGGCCGGAATGTTCGCCGTCCGCGACGACTGGTCCTACCTGTGGCTGGGTCTGCTGCTGCTGGCCCTGGCGTCGATCTTCGTCGAGCTGGCGTACGTGTCCTACTACGCGCTGATGGCGCAGGTGTCGACGCCGGTGACGGTCGGGCGGGTGTCGGGATTCGGCTGGTCGCTGGGCTACATCGGCGGGATCGTACTGCTGCTCGTGGTGTACGTGTTCCTGCTGTCCGGCGACGGCGGGCTGCTCGGCGTCCCCACCACCGACGGCCTCGACGTGCGGATCGCGGTGCTGGTGGCGGCGGTGTGGTTCGCGGTGTTCGCCGCACCGATGTTCCTCCTGCTCCCCGAGACACCGCCGGCGACGCCGGACGAGCCGAAGCTGGGCGTCGTCGGCTCGTACCGCAGGCTCGTGGCCGACCTGCGCGAGCTGTACCGGACGAGCCCGCACACCGTGTACTTCCTCGGGGCGAGCGCGCTCTACCGGGACGGCCTCAACGCGGTGTTCGCCTTCGGCGGGGTCCTCGCCGTCACCGTGTACGGCCTGGAGCCGGGACAGGTGCTGATCTTCGGGGTGGCGATCAACGTGGTCGCGGCGCTGGGCTGCGTGGTGGGCGGCCGGCTGGACGACCGGCTGGGGCCCAAGGCCGTCGTCGTGGGGTCGCTGACCGGCAGCGTCGCGGTGGGCGTGGTCCTGCTGTTCGTGTCCGGTCCGACCATGTTCTGGATCTTCGGGCTGGTGCTGGGGCCGGCGCAGGCGTCCTCGCGGTCGTACCTGCTGCGGGTCAGCCCGGCGCAGCAGGAGGGTCAGCTGTTCGGCCTGTACGCGACGACCGGGCGCGCGGTGTCGTTCCTGGCGCCGGCGCTGATCGGGGTGTTCACCTACGCGTTCGGCTCCGACCGGGCCGGGACGGTCGGGATCGTGCTGGTCCTGGCGGCGGGACTGGTCGCGCTGCTGCCGGTGCGCTCCCCCGACCGTGCACCGGTCCGGTCCGCCGTGTGAACACTCGTCGACGTGGACGTGAGCACCATCACACATGGCTGACACGTCACATCAGAGTGTGTAGATGGCGGCGATAGGGAACACTGGTCAATCGGGCGCAGAGCGGGTTACCGCGAGGTAACTCGAGCGGTCCGTTCTGCCCTGCCGCCGGAATATCCTAGCTCTACGCACGTTACACCCGGTGGCGGAGACGTAACCGTCGAGGTGCTCCCTCGACATCGCGCTACAGGAGGGTGACGCATGGCCGACCGCGTTCTGCGTGGCAGCCGGCTCGGGGCTGTCAGCTACGAGACGGACCGCAACCACGACCTGGCGCCGCGGCAGATGGTCCGTTATGTGTCCGAGTCCGGCTACGAGTTCCAGGTGCCGTTCGCGAACGACGCCGAGGCTCCCGCGACGTGGGAGTCCCCGCAGGGCGGCATCGGTCGTCGGGTGGACGGGACCGAGCCGGAGCAGAAGAAGCAGAAGCCGCCGCGTACGCACTGGGACATGCTGCTCGAGCGCCGGTCGATCGCCGAGCTCGAGGAGCTGCTCGACGAGCGCCTGGAGCTGCTGCGCGAGCGGCGCGCCGAGATCGCCTGATCCCGGCCGCACCACAGGCACACACCGGACCGTCGCCCGGTGACCACGGTGACCATGGAGCCCGGGCCCCTCAGGGGGTCCGGGCTCCATGGCGTCCGGGCATGATGACCGTCGATGAACGACACGCAGACCGGGACCGACCGCACCGCACGCCCCAGCCGGGCGGTCCGGGACCTCGCCGACGACCACGTCCGGCGCCTCACCGAGCTCGACCCGATCCTCGCCGGTGAGCTCGGCTGTACCGCGCGGCAGGACGAGCTGCCCGACCTCTCCCCCGACGGCACCGCCGCGCTCGTCGCCGTCTGCCGGGAGACCCTGGACCGGCTGGACACCACCACGGGCGCACGGGAGCCGGCCGACCCGGACGAGCGTCGCTGCGCGCGGCTGCTGGGCGAGCGTCTCGGCGCCCAGCTCGACCACCTGACCTCCGGGGAGCCACTGCGCGCGGTGCAAGAGCTCTTCGGCCCGCTGGCGACCCTGCGGACCGCGTTCACCCTCATGCCCGTCGACGGCGACGAGGACTGGGCCACCGTCGCCGCGCGGATGCCCCGGGTCCCCGAGGCGCTCGCCGGGTACCGGGCCTCGCTGGCGGAGGGATGCCGTCGCGGGCTGTTCGCCGCGCCGCGCCAGGTCGTGCGGGTGACCGAGCAGATCGACGCCTGGAACCGCGACGCGGGCGGCCGCGGCTGGTTCGCCGCGTTCGCCGCGGACGCCTCCGTCGGTGACGCCGTGCGCGCCGACCTGGACCGGGGTGCCCAGGAGGCGACGACCGCGCTGGGCGAGCTGCGGGACTGGCTGGCCACGGAGTACCTGCCCGCCGCGGCGGGGACCCCGGACGGCGTGGGCCCCGACCGGTACCGGATCGCGAACCGGTTCTGGAACGGCGCCGACATCGACACCACCGAGGCCTACGAGTGGGGCTGGTCGGAGTTCCACCGGATCCGCGCGGAGATGGCCGTCGAGGCCGAGCGGATCGTGCCCGGCGGCAGCGTGCGCGAGGCGATGGAGCTCCTGGAGACCGACGGGGGCACGACCGGGGTCGTCGTCGGTGGGGAGGCTGCCCGGGCGCACCTGCAGAAGATCATGGACGAGACGATCGCGGAGCTCGACGGCGTCCACTTCGACCTGTCCGGCCGGCTGCGGGAGGTCGAGTCCCGGCTGGCGCCCGCGGGGAGTGCGACGGCGCCGTACTACACACCGCCGGCGCTGGACTTCTCCCGTCCGGGCCGCACCTGGCTGCCCGAGAACGAGGACGACCGCTACCCGCTGTGGGACCTGATCAGCACCTGGTACCACGAGGGCGTCCCGGGTCACCACCTGCAGCTGGCGTCCTGGGCGGTGCGCAGCCGGGAGCTCTCGACGTTCCAGACGTCGCTGGTGGGCGCTGTGAGCGCCGACGTGGAGGGCTGGGCGCTCTACGCCGAGCTGCTGATGGACGAGCTGGGCCACCACGCCGACCCGGGCTCGCGGCTGGGCTACCTCAACGCGCAGATGCTGCGCGCGGTGCGCGTGGTGATCGACCTGGGGATGCACCTGTCGTTGCCGATCCCCGACGACTCCCCGGTCGGGCCCGGCCTGCGCTGGACCCCGGAACTGAGACGGGAGTTCTTCGGCCGGCACGTCGGCGGCGGGGACGCGATGGCCGACTCGGAGCTGCTGCGCTACCTCGGCGGCCCGGCCCAGGCGATCGGCTACAAGCTCGGTGAGCGAGCCTGGCTGACCGGGCGGGAGCGGGCGCGGGCCGCGCACGCCGCGCGCGGCGAGGAGTTCGACCTGGCCGCGTGGCACGCCGCCGCGCTCGCGCAGGGCACCCTGGGTCTCGACGACCTGGTGCCGGAGCTGGCTGCCCTGCCGGCAGCGCGGGCCTGACGGCGCACCGGGGTGCGCCGCGCGCGGCTCAGCCGTGTGTGGCGCCCTCGGTGACCGGGCCCGCGGGGTGCTGGGGGATGTCGCGGCCGAGCCGGTGCGACAGCCCCCAGCAGGTGACCCGCCACAGCGCCTCGGCGACGATGCCGCCGCTCATCTTGGAGGCGCCGCGCTCGCGCTCGGTGAAGGTGATCGGGACCTCGCGGACCCGGAACCCGGCCTGCAGCGCCCGCCAGGCCATGTCGACCTGGAAGCAGTAGCCCTGCGAGGCGACCGAGTCCAGCTGCAGCTGCTCGAGCACCGTGCGCCGGTAGACCCGGTAGCCGCCGGTGATGTCGCGCAGCGGGACGCCGAGCGCGAGGCGGGAGTAGAGGTTGCCGCCGCGGGAGAGGACCTCGCGGTGCCAGGGCCAGTTCACGACGCGCCCGCCGGGCACGTAGCGGGAGCCGAGGACGACGTCGGCGTCGGCCAGGGCCGCGAGCAGCGCGGGGAGGTCCTCGGGGGCGTGCGAGCCGTCGGCGTCCATCTCGACGACGACCTGGTGCTCGCCGGTCAGCGCGTGCCGGAAGCCGTCGAGGTAGGCGGCGCCGAGGCCGTCCTTGCCGGAGCGGTGCAGGACGCTGATCCGCTCGTCGGCGGCGGCGAGGGAGTCGGCGAGCTCGCCGGTGCCGTCGGGGCTAGCGTCGTCGACGACGAGGACGTCGGCGTCGGGCAGCGTGGCGTGCAGCCGCGCGACGGCGGGACCGAGGTTCTCCCGCTCGTCGTAGGTGGGAACCACGACCAGGACCGGGCCCGGCGGTTCGACCATGCTCGTCCTCTCCCCCGCCCGATCCGTGTCGACCGGACGACCCTACCCGTACGGACCGCACCTGTTCGGTCACCGCTCGTCGTACTGTGGCCGAGCGCGGTCGTGCGGACAGCGTAGTGGAGCGGTGCGATCGCCCGACGCGGTGGCTTCTGACACGGAACCGGACAGGGGATCGCACCCGGGCCCGGACCCGGTCGGTGCCGGGCCCGGGACGGGGGCGGCGGTCAACGGGTCCCGGCGAGCAGGTGGGCGTTGCCCAGCGCCTCCAGGACGCCGCCGCCGACCCGGCCGCCGGTGTTCTCCCCGGGGAGGAACCACTCGTAGCCGTAGGTGGCGGCGAAGCCCTCCTCGTCGACCGAGTCGGGGGCGATCTGGCTCGCGTGGGCGAGCATCGCGGCCCGCTTGACGGCCAGCTCGGCCGGTCCGCCCCCGACGGCGACGGCGATCTCGGCGGTGACCCGGCCGTAGCCGACGCCCGCGGCGTGCGCGGCACCGTGGACGAGGTGCCGGTCGCGCGCGGCCAGCGCCAGGTGCTCGCGGTCGACGGTCATCCGGTAGCCGTGGGCGCCGGTGAGCGAGCAGGCGATGGCGCCCGCGGCGTGTGCGGCGCGGTGGTCGGGGTGGCCGTAGATGCCGGCGTCGTCGTCGTGCAGGACGGTTCCGGCGCCCTCGGCGTCGACGATCTCGGCGACGGCGCGGCCGAGCGCGACCGGGTCGGCACCGGCGAGGGCCTGCGGGTGGCGCAGGCCCTCGCCGCCGGGCAGCCCGGAGTCGCGGTGCCCGAGCAGCACCAGCCGGTGCACGCCGAGCAGGGCTGCGGCGTCGGCGAGCTCACGGCGACGGCGGTCGGGGACGGTCTCGCCGGGCTCCAGCGGCAGCCGGGAGCCACCGAGGTCACCGCCGGTGGCCATGACGAGCACGACGCGGGCGCCGGCGTCAGCGAGACGGCGCAGGGTCAGGCCGGTGAAGATCGACTCGTCGTCGGGGTGGGCGTGGAGGGCCAGGACGGTCTGGCCGGAGAGGGTGTGCACCTGGTGATCGCTTCGCGTGCGGGGCCGGGGCGGCCGGTACGGACGTCGGTCCGGAGCGGGTCGGTACCCGGGCGGCGCGTGCGGTCCACGGACGGTGAGCCGGGACGGCGGTGTCAGCCGCGCGGGGACGGACCCCGACGACAGCGACACGCGGCGGCGCGCACGGGGCGCGCGGCGGCGGTGGCGGTCGTCGGGTCGATCACGCGGGAGATGATGGCAGGGCCGCCGTCGCGGGTCCACACCGGGTCCCCGCGACGGCGCTCACAGCGCTCGATCGGCGCTCGGTCAGACCGTGCTCTTCGGCATGATCAGCCAGAGCGCCAGGTAGATGACGAACTGCGGGCCGGGCAGCAGGCAGGACAACACGAACAGGAACCGCACGGTGTTGCGGCCCATCCCGAAGCGGTCGGCCAGCCCGGCGCAGACCCCGGCGATCACCTTCCCGTTGCGGGGACGGACGAGGCGCTGGGACACGGGCATGTTCACAGGTGCTCCTAGGTGGTGCGGATCGGACTTCCCCCACCTTGGCACCACCGGGCCCCGGCGCGCTCGGGGAACACCCCGACGGTGACCCCGAACGCACCCGGAGACCCTGCAGGACGGCCCTACAGGACGACGAGGTCGCGGGCGGTGGTGTTGAGCCGCTCCACGCCGTCGGCGGTGACGACGACGATGTCCTCGATCCGTGCGCCCCACCTGCCGGCCTGGTAGATGCCGGGCTCGACGGAGAAGGTCATGCCCTCGGCGAGGACGAGGTCGTTCCCGTCGACGATGTAGGGCTCCTCGTGCACGTCGAGCCCGATGCCGTGCCCGGTGCGGTGGATGAAGTGCTCACCGTGCCCGGCGGCGGCGATGTGCTCGCGGGCGGCGCGGTCGATGTCGGCGGCGGTGGCGCCGGGCCGGACGGCGGCGACGGCGCGCTTCTGGGCCTCCTGCAGCACCGCGTAGGTCTCCTTGACCTCCGCGCCGGGCTCGCCGCCGACGGCGTAGGTGCGGGTGCAGTCGGAGTTGTAGCCGCCGGGGAGCGGACCACCGATGTCGATGACGACGACGTCGCCGGCCTCGATCACGCGGTCGGACACGTCGTGGTGCGGGCTGGCGCCGTTGGGTCCGGAGCCGACGATGACGAACGCGGCCTCGGTGTGGCCCTCGGCGACGATCGCGGCGGAGATGTCCGCGCCGACCTCGGCCTCGGTGCGGCCGGGGCGCAGGAACTCGCCCATCCTCCGGTGCACCCGGTCGATGGCGGCGCCGGCCTCGCGCAGGCGGTCGATCTCGGCCGGGTCCTTGCGCATGCGCAGCTCGCGCAGCACGGTGCCGCCGAGGTACTGCGGGACGTCGGGGAAGGCGTGACGCAGGCCGAGGACGTGGCGGGCTGGCATGTCGTCGTCGACCGACATCCGGGTGGGGCCGCCGGCGAGGTCGCTGACCAGCAGGTACGGGTCCTCCCCGTCGGTCCAGGTCACCAGGTCGATGCCGAGGGCCTCCAGCGGCACACCGGCGAACCCGGGCGCCTCCAGCGACGGGACGACGAGCGCGGGCGGCGCCCGGTGCCCGGCGGCCGGGACGATCAGACAGGTGAGGCGCTCGTGCGAGGACCCGTCGAACCCGGTCAGGTAGCGCAGGTCGCTTCCCGGGGTCAGGAACAGCACGTCGGTGCCCTGCTCGGCGGCGTGCTCACCGGCACGGCGCAGCCGGTCGGCGAACAGCTCGGTGGGGACGGCATCGGTCATGACCGTGAGCGTAGGCGGGCACGGGGGGTGCACGACCGCCACCCGGAGCACCGCGGCGTGGGCCGGGCGGCGGCCGGCGGGCGGCCGGACGCGCTGCGTGACCGGACGCCTGCGGAGCCGGTCGGCAGGTCAGTCGGTGTCGAGCGCGGTGGGGTGCGCGGTGACGGTCCCGGCGAGCTCGACGAGCTTGACGTTGAGGTCCTGGGAGGTGCGGCGGAGCACGTCGAAGGCCTCGTCGGCGGTGAGTCCGCGACGCGCCATGAGGATGCCCTTGGCCTGGCCGATCACGTCGCGCGAGACGATGGCCTGGCGCAGCTGGGTCTCCTGGAGCGCGGAGCTGGACACGGCGACGCAGGTGGCCAGGGCCAGCGACGCGTGCGTGGCGAGCAGCATGAGGCGGTCGCGGTCCTCGGCGGTGAACGCGTCACGCTCGGTGGCGTAGACGTTGAGCGCGCCGGGCAGCCGCGGCGGCTCGGCGTTGGGGATGAGCGAGACCGCCAGCACCGAGTGGTAGCCGTGCCCGACGGCGGCACGGGCGAAGTCGGTCCAGCGGGTCTCGGCGGTGAGGTCGTCGGAGAAGGCCAGCGCGGGGCCGTCCGCGCGGGCGGCCTCGACACAGGGTCCGCGGCCACTGGCGTACTGGGCCTCGTCGATCGACGAGGCGGCGGGGTCGGTCTCGACGGGGGTGTGGAAGCGACCGCCCTCGTCGCGGAGGGTGACGCTGACCATGTCCGCGCCGGGCACGACCCGGCGGACCGCCGCGACGATCCGGGCGAGGACGTCGGCGACCGAGCCGGAGGCGAGCAGGGCGGTGGTGAGGGCGGTGAACTCGCGGGCGAGCGGACCGGTCTCGGCGAGGGCGGCCTCGGCGGGCCCGCCGCGCTGCTCGGCGGCCACGAAGAGGGCGCGCTCGGCACTCCAGTCCTCGTCTCCTGCGGCGGCCGCCGCAGGTCCGCCGCTCGTAGTGGTTCCGCTGTTCTCCACGACCACATTCTGCACGGTCCGCGCGGGTCCGGCGCCCACCCGGGTACGGCGACGGTGCCAGACTCTCGGCATGAGTGAGCGCCCGCTGATGCTGCTGGACTCCGCGAGCATGTACTTCCGTGCCTACTTCGGCGTCCCGGAGAGCGTCACCGCCCCGGACGGGACGCCGGTGAACGCGGTGCGCGGGTTCACCGACATGATCGCGCGGCTGGTCACCGAGCACCGCCCGGCGCGGCTGGTGGCCTGCCTGGACCTGGACTGGCGGCCGGCGTTCCGGGTGTCGGCGCTGCCGTCGTACAAGGCGCACCGGGTGGAGGCGGGCCGGGCCGGGGACGAGGTCCCGGCCGGGGTGCCCGAGGAGGTGCCGGACACGCTCGCCCCGCAGGTGCCGCTGATCATGGAGGTCCTGGCGGCCGCCGGAATCGCGACCGGCGGGGCCGCGGGCTGCGAGGCCGACGACGTGATCGGGACCCTGGCCCACCGCGAGGCCGTCGACCCGGTGCTGGGGGTGTCCGGGGACCGGGACCTCATGCAGATCGTGCGCGATGCCCCGCCGGTCCGGCTGCTCTACATCGGCCGCGGGCTGAACAAGGCCGAGAACCTGGGCCCGGACGACGTCGCGGCGAAGTTCGGGGTGCCCCGGGAGCGGGCCGGTGCCGCCTACGCGGAGATGGCGATGCTGCGCGGGGACCCCTCCGACGGGCTGCCCGGCGTGCCCGGGGTCGGCGCGAAGACCGCGGCGACGCTGGTGGGCCGGTTCGGCTCGTGGTCGGAGCTGCTGGCCGCCGTCGGCGACGGCGACCCCCGGATCGGCGCCGGGCCGCGGGCGAAGCTGGCCGCGGCGCGGGACTACCTCGACGTCGTCGAGCCGGTGGTGCGGGTGCGGACCGACGCCGAGGTGGACCTCAGCCGCGATGACGTGCTCCCGGTGGCGTTCGCCGACCCGGACCGGCTCGACGAGCTGGCGGCGCGGTGGGGTCTGGAGTCCTCGGTGGGGCGGCTGCGGAAGGCCCTCGACGCGGTGGCGTCGTCGTGACCCGCCACGGTCAGGACGACGACCACTGCCTGCCGGTCCCGCCGTCGTCGGCGTACGACGAGGCGGTGGCCCGGGAGACCGCGGTGCGCGCGGCGGCGGCCGAGCCGATCACCTCCCCGTACGACGGCGCCCCCGCCGCGGTGCGCGACGCGGTGGCGTCCGCGGTCGACGGGCTGCGGGACGAGCTGCTGGCGCTGTCGCACGACCTGCACGCCCACCCCGAGACCGCGTTCTCCGAGCACCGCTCCGTCGCCGCGGTGGCCACGCTGCTGGCCGGGCACGGGATCGACGCGGCCGTCGGCGTGCACGGGCTGGACACGGCACTGCGGGCGACCCTCGGCTCCGGGGAGGGTCCGACGGTCGCGGTGCTCGCCGAGTACGACGCGCTGCCCGGCATCGGGCACGCCTGCGGGCACAACGTGATCTGCGCGGCGGCGGTGGGGGCGTTCCTGACGCTCGCGCGGGTGCTCGCGGTGCACCCGGTGGGCGGCACCGTGGTGCTGCTCGGCACGCCCGCCGAGGAGGGCGGCGGCGGGAAGGAGACGATGGCCCGCGACGGCGCCTTCGACGGCGTCGACGCCGCGGTGATGCTGCACCCGTTCGCCCACGACATCGCCGACCACCCGTTCCTGGGGCGCCGTCAGCTGGAGGTGACCTACCACGGGGTGGCCGCGCACGCCTCGGCCCAGCCGCACCGCGGCCGCAACGCCCTGGACGCCGTCGTGATGGGGTACCAGGGGATCGCGATGCTGCGCCAGCACATCCCCGACGGGGACCGGGTGCACGGTGTCGTCGTCGACGGCGGGCAGGCACCCAACGTCGTCCCGGAGCGGGCGGCGGCGCGCTACTACCTGCGCTCGCAGCACCCGGAGACGCTGCGGGACCTGACCGCCCGGGTGGAGGCGATCGTGGTCGCGGCGGCGGCGATGACCGGCTGCGGTCACACCCTGGACTGGGACCCGCGTCCGCCGTACCTGCCGATCCGGCACAACCGGACCCTCGCCGCGCGCTGGGCGGTGGCCCAGGCCGGGCGGGGGCGCACGGTGTACCCGCGCGGGGTGGTGCCGGAGTCCGAGACCGGGTCGACCGACCTGGGCAACGTCTCGCTGCGGGTGCCCTCGATCCATCCGATGATCGCGATCGCCGAGCCGGGCACCGCGCTGCACACCACCGGGTTCGCCGAGGCCGCGGCGGGCGCGGCCGGGGACCGCGCGGTCCTCGACGGAGCCGCCGGGCTGGCGACGGTGGTGGCCGACCTGCTGCACGACGCGGCACTGCGCGAGGCGGTCGCGGCGGAGTTCGCCGAGGCGGGCGGCCCGGTGGACGTGCCCGCGTTCTTCGAGTGAGGCCGTTGTCCGCGGGCGGGGCTCAGTCGCCGGTGGTGCCGGGGCGGCGGTCGCGGGGCGCCGCGCGGGTGTGGATCTTCTCGCCCTGCGGGCCGAACAGGCTGAGCAGCTCGACGGCGCGGTCGCGGTCGGCGGAGCCGAACCAGTGTGGGACGTGGGTGTCGAACTCGGCGGCCTCCCCCGGGCCGAGCACGACGTCGTGCCCGCCGAGGACCAGGCGCAGCCTGCCGTCGAGGACGTAGAGCCACTCGTAGCCCTCGTGCACCCGCGGGTCGGGCTCGTCGCCGCGGAACGGGATGACCATCTTGAACGCCTGCAGCCCACCGGGCCGCTCGGTCAGCGGCACGACCGTCATCCCGTGGCTGCGGCGCGGCCGCAGCCGCACCCTCGGGTCGCCGACCGGTGGGGCCGCGACGAGCTCGTCGAGCGGCACCTGGTGGGCGGCCGCGATCGGCAGCAGCAGCTCCAGGGTCGGGCGGCGCCCGCCGGACTCGAGCCGTGACAGCGTGCTCACCGAGATGCCGGTGGCCTCCGACAGGTCGGCCAGGGTCATGCCGTGCGCGGTGCGCAGCCCGGCCAGCCGGGGGCCGACGCCTGCCAGGGTGTCCGCGATCGCCTCGTCCACCCCGGCAGCTTGCCACTTCGGCAACGAGCTTTGCCAGTTCCGCGTCGCGGCGCGCACGCTGGTGCCATGACGCCCTCCCCCACGGACCCGTTCGGCGCCGCCTCCGAGCGCCGGGTCGCCGCGCTCGTCGGCGGCGATCCGCACGGGCTCACCACCGGCACCGCTGCACCCCGCACACCCACTCCATCTTCTGCACCCACCCGAGGAGCCACCGTGACCGAGGACCGCTGGTCCGCGGCGTTCTGGGACGCCCACTACGCCACCCGCCCGCAGCTGTGGAGCGGCGACGCCAACGCCGCCCTCGTCGCCGAGGCCGCGGACCTGCCGCCCGGGCGGGCCCTCGACGTCGGCTGCGGGGAGGGCGGCGACACGGTCTGGCTCGCCGCGCGGGGGTGGCGGGTGGACGCCGTGGACGTCTCCCCCGTCGCGCTGGAGCGGGCCCGGGCCGCCGTGGCGCGGGCCGGGGTCGCCGACGCGGTCACCCTCATCGCGACCGACCTGCGCGCCGACCCGCCCGCCGCGGGCGTCTACGACCTGGTGACCGCCCAGTTCCTGCACCTGCCCCCGGACGTGCGCCGCCCGCTGTACGCCGCGCTCGCCGACGCCGTCGCGCCCGGCGGGACGCTGCTGCTGGTGCTCCACCACCCGCGCGACCTGGCCGCGGGGATCCCGCGCCCGCCCGAGCCGGAGCTGTTCCCCGACGAGCAGGAGCTCGCCGAGGCGCTCGACCCGGCCCGGTGGGAGGTGCTGGTCGCCGACGCCCGTCCGCGGCCGGTGACGCTGCCCGACGGGAGCACGGTGACCGGGCACGACGCGGTCGTGCGCGCCCGCCGCCGGGCCTGAGCGCCCCGTCCGTCCCGCCCCGTCCGTCCCGCCTCGGCCGCCGGGTCGGGACGGGTCGGGACGCCGGCGGCGGCAGGAGGCGCCGGATCCGGGTGGCCCGCCGCGCTCAGAAGAACGTGCCGCACCACGGGGCCGGGCCGGGCACCGCGAACAGCGCGTCCGCGCGGACCGCCGTTCCAGGGGTGTGCTCGCTCCAGCGACCCGCCGCCACCAGCGACGACGGCGACCGGTCACCGAGGAACGCCGCCGACAGCGCGTCGACGGTGCACTCCAGGTCCGGATCGGCGTCCGCGGCGGGCTCGGCGGCGCCGCCCGCGAGGCGCCAGGTGCCGGTGTCGCCGAGGAACGCGTCGTGCACCCGCAGCACGACCGGGTCGCCCGGCCCCCAGGCGCGGGCCCTCAGCGCTGCGCCCGGGTCGAGCAGGCGCAGCCACAGGTCGTCGCCGCGCCCGGTGACCCGGTGGGCCCGGGAGTCGGTCAGCACCAGGTCGAGGTCCTCGTCGAGGGGGCGTACCCAGCCGATCACCGCACCGGCCAGGTCGAGACCGGTCAGGAACCGCCACAGCCCGGCCGTCGCGGCGGGCCCGGCGGCCCAGAGCTGCTGCAGCCGGACCTCGTCCGTGGCGCCGGTGGCCAGGTCGCCCTCGGAGACACCCCACACCACGAACCCGTCGTCGACGCCGTCGGTGCCGGTGTGCACCGCCACGCCCTTGTACTCCCCGGCGGACGGGCCCGCGGGGCGCAGCGCCCGCCGCCACCAGCGCGCGAAGCGGGTCATCCCGCCCGGGCGGTGCGCGGCGAGGCGGTCCTGCAGGTCGGCCAGCAGCGCGGTCGCCTCGTCGGGGTCGAGCATCCGCACCGTGCCCCCGGCCGGGGCCTCCGGGCGCCACGTGGCGCCCGTCGTGACGCGGACGTGGTCGCCGCGGGAGGCGACGCCGTAGCCGTAGCGGCCGTAGATGGTGGCCTCCGACGCGCGGAGCACGGCGGCGACGTCGCCGCGGTCGCGGGCCGCCCTCAGCTGGGCGCGCATGAGCGCGGTCAGCCGCCCGGCGCGGGTCCGGTCGGGTCGCACCCCCACGCCGCTGACCGCGGCCGCAGGGATCCGGGCCCCGCCGGGCAGGGTCAGCCGGGTCGGGAAGGAGTACGCGGAGCCGACGATCGCGCCGGAGGGGTCGGTGACCCCGAGCCAGTGCTCCTCGGCGGCCTGGCCGTGGGCCTCCCACGCATCGTCGGTGATCGGGCCGTGGTGCAGGGTTCCCAGGAACAGGTCGAACGCACACCGCCGGTCAGCGGGATCGGTCAGGGTGCGCACCGTGTGCGGGGCGACCGTCGGCGGGGCGGGGTACGGGGCGAACGGGGCATCGGTGCTCACATCCGACGAGCCTCGCGCCCGCACGCCCCCCGCGCCAGCCGATTACCCGGCCGTCACCGCAGCCCCGGTCAGACCCGCCCGACCTGGTAGTCGCCCTGGTCGCTGGTCACGACCACGGGGACCTCGACCTGCTCGCCGTCGACGACGGCCTGGCAGGTGAACCGTGTGCCGGCCGACACCTCGACGTCCTCCGGGCAGGCGATCGCACCGACCTGCAGGCCGTAGTCCCGGGTGAGGACCTGGGTGACCCCGGCCTGCAGCGCGGTGCGGTCGAGCCGGTCGCTGCCGAGCACGCCCGCCCAGAACAGCGCCCCGACGACGAGCGCGGCCACCACCACGGCGCCGACCCCGGCCAGGATCCACAACCGGGTCCTCGACGGGGAACGCACCGCGTCCCGCGACACCCAGGGCTCGTCCTCGCCGGGGCCGGGGTTCTGCCACCCACCCGCACCGGACCCGCCGTCGGCGGGGACCGCCGCGGTGGACTGCGCGTCGGCCCAGGGCGACCCCGGCGAGGACGTCGGCACGGCGTCCGTGGGGGCCGCGGCGGCCCGGCGACGGGCGCGGCGGCCGGTCGGCACGGCCCACCCGCCGTCGGTGTCGGTGCCGGCGCCCGCCTCGTCGCCCCACAGCGGCTCGGCGCGGGTCCGGTCCCCGGTGTCGCCGCCGGGGGCCGATCCGTCGTGGGCGGCCCAGCCGCCGGTGTCGCCGCTGTGACGTCCACCGGCGGGCGGGACGGCGTCCCAGCCGCCGGTGCCCTGCGCGGGCGCGCCGCCGGCGTCGTGGGTGGCGTCCCGGCGGGCCGTGGCCGGGTCCCAGCCCGCGTCGGTGCTGCCGTGGGTGGCCCAGCCGTCACGGTCGTCCCGCTCGGGGGACCAGGCTCCGGTGGTCTCGGGGTCCGCGCCCCACCCGCCGGGCGGTGGCGTGCCCCAGGCGGGGATCTCCCCGGTCCGCTCCGCGGCATCCTCGGGATGCCGGTCCGGTCCCTGCGGGTTGCTCATCGCCTACTCGTCCGCCCGTCTCTCTCGTCGTTCCTGCTGCCTGTGGCCGTGTTCGTGGCCGTCTGTTCGTGACCGTCTGTTCGTGCCGTGTGCCGGTGACCGCTACTGCATACCGGCCGCGACCACACCGCGCCGGACGGCACCGGAGGCCCGGTGGGCCGCCTTCCCGACCGGGCTCGACCGCCCGGCGACCCCGGCGATCTGGTCGAGCAGGTCGAGGACCTGCCGGGTCCAGCGTACGAAGTCGCCCGCGGACAGCTCGTGCCCGTTCCGCTCGGCGGCCTCCAGGACCTGCGCCAGCGACTCCCCGCGGGCCCACCGGTGCATCGGCCAGGCGAAGGCCAGGTCGGGTGCCCGGGTGCGTTCGGCCTTGTGCCGGCGCTGGTCGGCGTCGAGCTCCTCCCACAGTCGCACCGTGCGCTCCAGCGCCTCGGACACCGGTCCGGGGGGCAGCCGCGGCATCGGGGCGTCGTCGCGGCGGGACTCGTAGACCAGCGCCGAGACGACCGCCGCCAGCTCCTCGGGTTGCAGGCCGTCCCACGCGCCGTGCCGCAGGCACTCGGCGGCCAGCAGGTCCGACTCGCCCCACAGCCGGGCCAGGATCCGGCCGTGCGGGGTGATCTCCTCCTCGCCGGGCTCGGTCTCCCCGGCCGGGACGAGATAGCCGCGCTCGGCGAGCAGCGCCCGGATCCGGTCGAACGCCCGGGCCAGCGAGTGCGTCGTGGCCCGCACCTTCTGCCGCAGCGACTCGGTCTCCCGCTCCAGGCGGGCGTGCCGCTCGGCCCAGCGGGCGTGCGCCTCCCGGTCGTCGCAGCCGTGGCAGGGGTGCGCCCGCAGGGCCCGGCGCAGCGTGGACAGCTCCGGGTCGTCCTGCACCCCGGGCCGGCGACGACGCCCGACGGCGCGACCCTCCCCCAGCCGGGAGGCGCGCAACGAGGCGGCCAGGTCCCGGCGGACCTGCGGGGAACGGTGCTCCACCCGCTTGGGCAGCTTGATCCGCCCCAGCACCTCCACCGCGTCCGGGAAGTCCGCGGCCGACAGCCGCCCCGCCCACCGGTCCTCGGTGCACACCAGCGGCCGGACCTCGGGGTCACGGCCCGCGGCCGACACCGCCCCGATCCCCGGGTCGAGCACCACGGCGATCCCGGCTCGCCGGCCCGAGGGCACCGCGATCACGTCGCCGGGGCGCAGCTCGCGCAGCGACTCCGTGGCCTCGTCCCGGGCGGCGACGGTGTTCTGGCGGCGCAGCGACTTCTCCCGGTCGGAGATGCGCCGGCGCAGGTCGGCGTACTCGGCGAAGTCGCCGAGGTGGCAGGTCATCGCCTCCAGGTAGCCCTCCAGGGCCTCGTTGTTGCGGTCGATCCGCCGGGCCAGCCCGACCACCGACCGGTCGGCCTGGAACTGCCCGAAAGAGCGTTCCAGCAGCTCGCGGGCGGCGTCGGTGCCGAGGCGCCCGACCAGGTTGACCGACATGTTGTAGACGGGCCGGAACGAGCTGCGCAGCGGGTAGGTGCGGGTCGAGGCCAGCCCGCCGACCTGCTCCGGGTCCATGCCGGGGGTCCAGAGCACGACGGCGTGGCCCTCGACGTCGATCCCGCGCCGCCCGGCACGCCCGGTGAGCTGGGTGTACTCGCCGGGGGTGAGGTCGACGTGGGCCTCGCCGTTGTACTTGACCAGCCGCTCCAGCACGACGGTGCGGGCGGGCATGTTGATCCCCAGCGCCAGGGTCTCGGTGGCGAACACACAGCGCACCAGGCCCGCGACGAACAGCTCCTCGACGGTCTCCTTGAACGCCGGCAGCAGCCCGGCGTGGTGCGCGGCGACACCGCGTTCCAGCGCCTCGCGCCACTCCCAGTACCCGAGCACCCCCAGGTCCGCCTGCGGCAGGTCACCGGTGTGCTTCTCGACGATCCGGCGGATCTCGTCGACCTCCTCGGGCACGGTCAGGCGCACCCCGGCCCGCACGCACTGCCCGACGGCGGCGTCGCAGCCGGCCCGGGAGAAGACGAACGTGATCGCGGGCAGGAGCCCCTCGCGGTCGAGCCGGTCGATCACCTGCACCCGCGACGGCGGCCGGAACCCCCCACGCGACGGCCCGCGCTGCGGGCCGCCCCGCCCGCGCGGACCGGGCGGGCGATCGCGGTCCGCGGCGCGCGAGGTGGTGAAGTCCCGCCGCGCCATCTCGCGGGTGTAGCGGACCAGCTCGGGGTCGACGACGACCTCCCCGGGCCCGCCGGGGGTGCTCCGCTCGCCGAACATGTCGAACAGCCGGTTGCCGACCATCATGTGCTGCCACAGCGGCACCGGGCGGTGCTCGTCGACCACGACGCGGGTGTCGCCACGGACCTCGACCAGCCAGTCGCCGAACTCCTCGGCGTTGCTGACCGTGGCCGAGAGCCCCACCACCGCGACGTGCTCGGGCAGCTGGAGGATGACCTCCTCCCAGACCGCGCCGCGGAACCGGTCGGCCAGGTAGTGGATCTCGTCCATCACCACGTAGCCGAGGTGGTCCAGCCGCCGGTTCGCCGCCTTGTCCGAGTCGGCGTAGATCATGTTGCGGAGCACCTCGGTGGTCATCACGACCACCTGGGCGTCGCCGTTCACCGCGGTGTCGCCGGTGAGCAGGCCGACCGCGTCCGCGCCGTAGCGGGCGACCAGGTCGGCGTACTTCTGGTTCGACAGCGCCTTGATCGGCGTGGTGTAGAAGCACTTGCGACCCTCGGACAGGGCCAGGTGCACGGCGAACTCGCCCGCGACGGTCTTCCCGGCGCCGGTGGGCGCACACAGCAGGACACCGTGGCCGTCCTCCAGTGCCTCGCACGCCTCGCGCTGGAACAGGTCCAGGTCGAAGGGCATCAGACCGGTGAACTCGGCCAGCCGCGGGTAGGCGGCGCGGGCCTTCGCCGCCGCGTACGCGGCGGCCGGGTCGGCGGAACCATTCACCGCCCCAGGCTGTCACACGGCACCGACACCCTGCTCCGTCACAGGGTGAGCCGGGCCACGTGTGACCGCCGGCCTACTCCGGCCGGGCGAACTCCGCCTCGACGATGTCGGGGTTGATCTCGGTGCCGTGGTGCTCGCCACGGCAGATGGCGGCCATCAGGCCGTCCTTCTCGATGTCGAACACGTGCAGCGGCAGGCCGTGGTCGCGGGCCAGGATGAACGCGGTCTGGTCCATCACGGCCAGCCGGCGCGACAGCACCTCGTCGTAGGGCAGGCGCTCGTAGCGGCGGGCGTCGGGGTTGGTGCGCGGGTCGGTGTCGTAGACGCCGTCGGTGCCGTGCTTGGCCACCAGCAGGGCGTCCGCGCCGATCTCCAGGGCGCGCTGCACGCTCGGGTAGTCGGTGGTGATGAACGGCTGCCCGTTGCCGCCGGAGAAGATCAGGATCGCGTCCTTCTCCAGGTGCCGCTTGGCGCGCAGCCGCAGGAACGGCTCGGCGACGGCGTTGATCGGGATCGCGGTCATGACGCGGACGTTCTCCTCGCCGCCGGCGGACAGCTTGCCGCGCAGCAGGAGGCCGTTGATCACGGTGCCGAGCATGCCGATGTTGTCGGCCTCGACGCGGTCGATCCCCCAGGTCTCGGATCGGTTGCCGCGGAACACGTTCCCGCCACCGACGACGACCGCGACCTGCACCCCGAGCGCGCGCATCTGCCGGATCTGGTCGGCGAGGTGGGCGAGGGCCTGCGCGGAGAACCCGAAGCCGTCGGCACCGGCCATCGCCTGTCCGCTGAGCTTGATGACCACCCGGTTGTACTTCATCTGTCCCGACCCGCTCCTCAGTGCCGCCCGACCCGATCCGGGGAGCCAGCCTACGGAGCCGTGCTGGACCGGGCCGCGGGGGGATCTGCGGCGCCGCCCGGTCAGGTGATGTCGTCGTAGCGGGGCGGGTCGGGTGCGGTCCCGTTCGCTCCGGCACCGGGGCGGCCGGTCGCCGCGCCCGTGGCGCCACCGGTCGGGGGAACGACGTGCGTCGAGGTGGCGGACACCGGGGCGGACACCGGGGCGGGCGGCTCGATCCGGGAGGGCTCGACCGGTCCGGACGGACCCTCGATCGGCGACGGCGTGGTGTCCAGCGGCGACGGCTCGTCCGGGTCCAGGGAGTCCCAGCCCTCGGCGGCGCGCCGGCGGGCCCGGCGGCGGTCGGTGATCCGGCAGACCTGGATGGCCGCCTCGAACAGCAGGGTCAGCGCGAACGCCAGCGCCAGCATCGAGATGGGGTCCTGGCCGGGTGTCGCGATCGCGGCGAAGCAGAACAGTCCGAAGATCAGCCCGCGCCGGGAGCGGCGCAGCAGGTCGTAGGACACGACCCCGGCCGCATTGAGCGCGACGACCAGCAGCGGGATCAGGAAGCTGACCCCGAAGATGACGATCAGGTTGACGACCAGGGAGAAGTACGACGTGCCGGTCAGCGCCGTCGTCTGGATCTCGCTACCGATGGTGAGCAGGAAGCCGAGCGCCTGCGGGATGATCAGGTAGGCCAGCACCGCGCCGGCGACGAACAGCACCGCAGCGACCGAGACGAAGCTCAGCGCGTAGCGGCGCTCCTTGCGCAGCAGACCCGGGGTGATGAACCCCCACAGCTGGTAGAGCCAGATCGGGCAGGCCAGGATCACCCCGGCCGTCGCCCCGACCTTCAGGCGCAGCATGAACTGGTCGAACGGGGTGGTGCCGAGCAGCGTGCAGACGTTCGGGTCCGCCGTCAGCGACGCGCGCGCCGAGGGCGGCAGGGAGCAGTAGGGCTCCTTGAGCAGCTCCCCCAGGCTGGGGAAGCCGAAGAACGAGACCTCGAACCAGATGTAGCCGAACACCGTCGTCACCACGATCGCGGCGAGCGAGATGCCGAGCCGGTTGCGCAGCTCGTAGAGGTGCTCGATCAGGGTCATGGTCCCGTCGGGGTTGAGCCTGCGCTTCCGACGGAACGGTGCCTTCACGGGAGGAGGTGCCTCAGGCGGCCGGGCCGGCGGGCCGGTCGGTGGCCTGCGCCGGTGCCTGCTGCGACGCCTGCTGCTGCGGGGCCGGGGCGGCCTGCTGCGGCGCCGGGGCGGCCGCGGGCAGCTCCTGGGCGGGCTTGGGCTCCTCGCCCTGGCGGGTGCGGGCGTCGTCGTCCTTGAGGCCCTTCATCTCGCCCTTGAACACGCGGGCGGACTGGCCGACCGAACGCGCCATCTCGGGCAGCTTCTTCGCACCGAACAGCAGGAGCAGAACGGCGATGATGATCAGCCACTCGTAGCCACCGGGCATGGGTCCACCTCGCGTCGATCGGGCCGGGTCAGGACCGAGTGTAGACACGGGCGAATCGGTCGCCCGGTCCCCCCGTCGTCGGACGTGGCCACGGTCACCCGGTGTTCATCCCGTCGTCGTCATCCTGTCGCATTCACGCGTCGGTGACGGGCGGGGCGACCCCGGGTGACGCGTCGGCGGTCCGGAGGGCCTCGCGGGCCCGGTCGCGCACCGCCGCGGCCAGCTCGGGCGGTTCGAGGATGCGGGCCGCGCCGCCGAGGCCGAGCACGAGACGGACCAGCCAGTCGTCGTCGGCGAAGCGGAGCAGCACCCGCAGCCGGTCGTCGCCACCCGCCGGTGCGGGCACCGGGTCCGGCGCGCCGGGCGGCGGGTCGCCCTCGACCAGCTCGCCGGCGGCGGTGCGCACCTCGTCGACCGGGTAGTACTCGGCGACCCAGTGGGCGTCCGGATCGAGCTCCAGGATGGCGTACCGGTGCTCGGCACGCGGGCTGAACAGCCCGTGCGAGACGTCGACGGGCCGTGCCTCGGGGTGCACGCGGGCCGGTTCGTCGAGCTCCTCGGCCTGCTCGACCCGGTCCAGGCGGAACATCCGCACGTCCTCGGCCCGGCGGCACCACGCCTCCAGGTAGCCGCGCCCGCCGCTGACGACCAGCCGCATCGGGTCGACGTCGCGGCGGGACACCGCGTCGCGACCCGCGGTGAAGTAGACGATGCGCAGCGCGCGCCCGCGGTCCAGGGCCCGGCGCACGACGGCGGTGGTGTCGCGCTCACCGATCCCGGACTCGACGGTGACCAGACCGCCCGGACCGGCAGCCTCGCCCACCGCGGCCTCGACCTTGGCGATGGCCCGCCCGACGGCGTCGGAGTCGACCACCCCGGCGGTCTGGTGCAGCATGCGCAACGCCACGAGCAACGCGGTCGCCTCGGTCGTGGTCAGGCGCAGCGGCCGGGTCAGGCCGGCGTCGAAGACGACGTCGACAGTGTCCCCGGCGAAGGACAGGTCGACCAGGTCACCCGGCCCGTAGCCGGGCAGGCCGCACATCCACAGCAGCTCCAGGTCCTTGCGCAGCTGCCGCTCGTCGACGCCGAAGTCCGCGGCGGCCTCGGCGACCGGCACCCCGGGGTGCGCCCGCAGGTAGGGCACCAGCGACAACAGCCGGGGCAGGCGCTGGGCGACGCCCTGACGGCTCACGTGCGGGCCTCTCGGACTCCGGCGCCGAGCGCGGCCTCCCACAGCTCGCGGACCGCATGGGCCAGCTCCGGCGGGTCCAGGACCGCGACGTCCGGGCCGTGCCCGGCCAGCCAGCGTGCGACGGTGCCCCGGTCACGCAGGTCCAGCTCGATCTCCACGCCCGGCCGGCCCGCGTGCTCGAGCGGCCCGCGCTCGCGGCCGGTGCGGCGCAGCCCGGCCGCGCGTCCCGCCGCGACCCAGACCCGCGCGGTGCCCGACACCGGCTGCGGGCCCGCCGAGGCGCGCACCAGCGCCCGCAGGTCGACGCCGTCGGGCACGGTGACCGCGCCCTCCGGCCCGACCGCGCGGACCGGGCCCTCGACGCGGGAGAGCCGGAAGCAGCGCACGTCGTCGCGGTCCCGGTCGTGGCCCACCAGGTACCAGCGGCCCCGGAACGACATCACGCCCCAGGGCTCGACGGTGCGCCGCACCAGCTCCCCGGCGGGGCCCCCGCGGCGGTGGTCGAAGGTGACGACGCGGCCGGTGCGCACCGCGCCCAGCAGCGGCGCGAGCGCCGGCTCGCCCGCGGCGGCACCGGGGCGGATCGCCGCCGCCGGGGTCTCGGCGACCTCGACCCCGGCGGCGCGCAGCTTCACCAGCGCGCCGTGCGCGGCCCCGGCCAGCTCCGGGGAGTCCCAGAGGTTCCCGGCCAGCGCGACGACGGTCGCCTCGTCCGGGTCGAGGTGGATCTCGCCGAGCTCGTAGTCGGCCCGGGCGATCCGGTAGCCCTCGACCGTGTCGAACACCGAGTTGTGGCCGGTCTCCAGCGGCACGCCCAGCTCGCGCAGCTCGGCCTTGTCCCGCTCGAACATCCGGAAGAACGCCTCGTCGCCGGCGCCGTCGGCGTAGCCGGGGACGATGGACCGGATCCGTTCCGCGGACAGGTACTGGCGCGTCGACATCAGGCAGAGCACCAGGTTGACCAGTCGCTCGGCGCGGGCGGAGGACACGACGGGCATCGTAGCCAGGCCGGACGGGGCGGATCGGGCGCCCCGGGCCGCGGGCACCCGGGACCGCGCCGGGTACCGGTCACCGCTGATCGGTGTCTCATCCTGCGACAGGGTCGTTGACGACGGCCCGCGCACGGCAAAGGCTCGACCCCGGGTGCGGCGCCGCGGCCGCACCGGCACGTGGAGGTGGCGCATGTCCGGCGAGCAGGAGACGTACAACCCGTGGACCGTGGTGAACCTGGTGTTCCACCACCTGGCCGACCAGGGCCTGCGCCCGGTGCTCGGGGAAACCGGGGACCCGGCCGCGGCCGCGACCGGGCTGCTGCGGTCGATGGGGATCGCCCCGGCACCGGAGAAGGCGGGTCCGGCCGACCCGGAGGTCCAGGACGAGCTGGCCGAGCTGCGGCGCCGGATCATGCCCGGGATCGAGTGACCGCACACCGGTGATCTAGTTTGCGCTCCGCACCGGACGGACCGGTCCGCGGGGAGGGGCGCCGATGGAGCAGCAGACCGAGCGCGCGATCGTGCAGCGGCAGCTCGAGGAGCTGCACGCGGCGATCGGGAGCCCCGGTGGGGTGCCCGACGGGCGGGTCGTCGCCTACTACCCGCCGGCGATGGCCGAGCGGGCGCACCTGTTCGGGCTGGCCGCCACCGACATCGAGGGCACCCAGTGGGAGGTCGGTGACGCCGGGGTCCGCTTCCCGCTGCACTCCATCTCGAAGGTGTTCACCTACGGCCTGGCGCTGGAGGACAACGGTCGCGAGGAGGTCCTGCTGCGGGTCGGGGTCGAGCCGTCCGGGGACCCGTTCAACTCGATCAGCTTCGACGAGGTCAACCACCGCCCGTTCAACCCGATGATCAACGCGGGGGCGCTGGTCGCGGTGAACCTGGTGCACGGCGCGACCCGAGAGGAGAAGGTCGAGCGGCTGCTGACCCGGCTGCGGATCTACGCGGGCAACCCCGACCTGGCCGTCGACGGGGACGTCCTCGCCGAGCAGCTGGTCTCCAACGACCGCAACGTCGCGCTGTCCTACCTGATGCGCAGCCTCGGGATGCTGCACGGCAACATCGAGGACAACCTCTACGTCTACCTGGCGGCCTGCTCGGTAACGGTCACCGCGAGCGAGCTGTCGACGATGGCGGCGACCCTGGCCCGGGGCGGGGCGAACCCGTTCACCGGGGTGCCTGCGCTGCCCCGCACCTACACCCGGGACGTGCTGAGCGTGATGAGCATGTGCGGCATGTACGACGCCGCCGGACAGTGGGCCTACGAGGTCGGCATCCCGGCCAAGTCCAGCGTGTCCGGGGCGATCCTGGCGGCGATCCCGGACGCGATCGGGGTCGGCGTCTACTCCCCCGGGCTGGACCGGCACGGCAACTCGGTCCGCGGGGTGGCGGTGTGCCGGGAGCTGTCCGACCGGTTCGGGCTGCACGTGTTCGCCGACCCGTCGGAGTCGCGGCTGGGCCGGATCGTGCGCCCGGGCCGGCGCGAGGAGACCACCGAGATGTACCCCTCCGGCGACGGCTGGCTGCCCGACGGGATCGGCGAGGCGCCGTGACCGGGGCCCGGGCCGTCGCCCCGGCGGACGGAAACCGGATGCCACGGGTCCGCGGCGCGGTCATCCTGCGGGGGTGTCCAGCTACCGCCGTCCGGTCGTCGTGACCGGGCCGTTCCGCGACGCCGACGGCGCGGTGATCCCCTACGGCCACCGGTGGGACTCCGACAGCCCGCCCGAGGACAGCTACTCGGTGGTGACCTACCCGGAGCGGTTCCGGCCGCTGCACGCCGTCGCCGACGCGCTGGTCGCGGACCTGGTGGCACGGTTCGACGTCGAGGTGTCCGAGGTGTCCGAGGACCCGGCGACCACCGGGGACGCCGCGGAGCTTCCGCCCGACACCGTCCTGCGGAGGACGTCGCTGCGTCCGCGCGATCCGGCGGCCGCCACGCTGAACGTCACGTGGACGGCGCTTCCCGGGCTCGTCGTCGCCGCCGGGGCCTGGTCGCAGTCGTCGCTGCCCGTGTGCGGCTGCGACGCCTGCGACGACGACGTCGAGCGGCTCGCCGACGAACTGGAGCGGATCGTGGGGTCGATCACGGCGGGCGCCTTCCGCGAGTGGCGGGTCCGCCGTGCCGACGGCACATGGCACGGCCACGCCCTCGGCCCGGACGCGGGCGGGTCGTCCTCCGGCGAGTCGTGGGCCGCGACGGAGGACGAGGAGGACATCGGCGCGGCAGGCCCGGACGACCGTCGGTGGGCCCCCTGGCCCACCCGGCGCGACGGCTGAGCCCGCGGCCCGGCCCGTCGCCGTCGGTACGGTGCGCCCGGACACCCCGACGAAAGGGACACCGATGGTCGCGCAGGCCGAACGTGAACTGGTCCAGCAGCAGTTCGAGGAGCTCCGCAGCACCTGCACCGAGGGGAGCGGCATCCTGCTGCCCGGCGAGGAGGTCGTCAGCTACTACCCGCCGGAGATGGAGGCCCGGGCCGAGGAGTTCGGCCTGGCCGGCACGAACGTCGACGGCACGCAGTGGCAGGTCGGGGACTGCGAGGTCCGCTTCCCGCTGCACTCGATCTCGAAGGTCTTCACCTACGGGCTCGCGCTGGAGGACAACGGCCTGGCCGAGACGCTGCGCCGGATCGGCGTGGAGCCCTCCGGGGACCCGTTCAACTCCATCACCTTCGACCAGGTGCACCACCGCCCGTTCAACCCGATGATCAACGCCGGGGCGCTGGTCGCGGCGAACATGGTGCGGGGGGCGACGAAGGAGGAGCGGGCCGGGCGGCTCCTGGAGCGCAACCGGCTCTACACCGGCAACCCGTCGCTGGAGATCGACCAGGACGTCCTCGACGAGCAGCTGGTCTCCAACGACCGCAACCTCGGGCTCAGCTACCTCATGCGAAGCCTGGGGATGCTGCACGGCGACATCGACGACACCCTCTACGTCTACCTCGCCGCCTGCTCGATCACGGTCACCGCGCCGGAGCTGTCGGTGATGGGCGCGACGCTCGCACACGGCGGGGTCAACCCGTTGACCGGTGAGCGGGCGCTGTCCCGCGAGCACCTGCGCACGGTGATCAGCGTGATGAGCATGTGCGGCATGTACGACGCCGCGGGAGAGTGGGCGCACGACGTCGGCATCCCGGCCAAGAGCGGGGTGTCCGGCGGGATCATGGGTGTGCTGCCGCGCTGGTTCGGGCTCGGGGTGTACTCCCCCGGCCTGGACCGGCACGGCAACTCGGTGCGCGGGGTCGCGGTCTGCCGGGAGCTGTCGTCGCGGTTCGGGCTGCACGTGTTCGCCGACCCGCAGGAGTCGCGCTTCGGCCGGATCGCCCAGCCGGACTGAGCCGTGGCCCCGGGGTGGGGGCATTCCCACCCCGGGGGCAGCGGTCAGAGCGAGGCGATCAGGCGGTCCACCCGCTCGTCGACGGCGCGGAACGGGTCCTTGCACAGCACGGTGCGCTGGGCCTGGTCGTTCAGCTTCAGGTGCACCCAGTCGACGGTGAAGTCACGCCCGGCGGCCTGGGCCGCGGCGATGAAGTCACCGCGCAGCTTCGCCCGGGTCGACTGCGGCGGGGTGTCCTTGGCGGCCTCGATCTCGCCGTCGTCGGTGACCCGGTCGACCAGCGCCTTGCGCTGCAGCATGTCGAACAGGCCGCGGCCCCGGCGGACGTCGTGGTAGGCCAGGTCGAGCTGGGCGACCCGGGCGCTGGACAGGTCCAGGTCGTGCTTGGCCCGGTACCGCTCCACCAGCCGGTGCTTGATCGCCCAGTCGATCTCGCGGTCGATCTTCGACAGGTCCTGGGACTCGATGGCGTCCAGCGTGCGCCCCCACAGCTCGACGACGCGCGCCATCGCCGGGTCCGGGTGCCCGGTCGCCTCCAGGTACTCGACGGCGCGGGCGTGGTACTCGCGCTGGATGTCCAGCGCCGAGGCCTCCCGGCCACCGGCCATCCGCACCGGACGGCGCCCGGTGAGGTCGTGGCTGATCTCGCGGATCGCGCGGATCGGGTTGTCCAGGGTGAAGTCCCGGAACTGGACGCCGGCCTCGATCATCTCCAGCACCAGGGTGGCCGACCCGACCTTGAGCAGGGTCGTCACCTCGGACATGTTCGAGTCCCCGACGATCACGTGCAGCCGCCGGTAGCGCTCGGCGTCGGCGTGCGGCTCGTCGCGGGTGTTGATGATCGGCCGGGACCGGGTCGTCGCGGAGGAGACGCCCTCCCAGATGTGCTCGGCGCGCTGGGACAGGCAGTAGACCGCGCCGCGCGGGGTCTGCAGGACCTTCCCGGCACCGCAGATGAGCTGGCGGGTGACCAGGAACGGCAGGAGCACGTCGGCGATCCGGGAGAACTCGCCCTGCCGCGCGACGAGGTAGTTCTCGTGGCAGCCGTAGGAGTTGCCCGCGGAGTCGGTGTTGTTCTTGAACAGGTAGATGTCACCGCCGATGCCCTCGTCGACCAGCCGTCGTTCCGCGTCGACGAGGAGGTCCTCGAGGATCCGTTCACCGGCCTTGTCGTGGGACACCAGCTGGGTCAGCGAGTCGCACTCCGCCGTGGCGTACTCGGGGTGCGACCCGACGTCGAGGTAGAGACGGGCACCGTTGCGGAGGAAGACGTTGGAGGACCGGCCCCACGACACCACCCGACGGAAGAGGTAGCGCGCCACCTCGTCCGGGGACAGCCGGCGCTGCCCGTGGAAGGTGCACGTGACACCGAACTCCGTCTCGACCCCGAAGATCCGACGCTGCATGCCGTTCAGGGTAGGCGCCCGACCCCCTCTACTGTCACGACTGTGAGTGGATGGTTCGAACGCGTCGCCCGCAGGTCCCGTCGACTGGACCGCGGGGCGGACTCGGTGTCCCGGGCCGACCGGGCGGTCACCGAGTTCATCTCGAGCCGCCCACCGAGCCGGGTGGACACCTCGCTGCGGCGGCTGACCCGCACCGCCGACCACAGCGTGCTGTGGTTCGCGATCGCCGCGGTGCTGTCGGTGCGGCGGGGAGCCGGGCGCAAGGCGGCGATGCGCGGGATCGCGTCCATCGCGCTGACCAGCTTCACCGCGAACGCGCTGCTCAAGCCGTTGCTGCCGCGCCGGCGCCCGGCCGCGGCCGAGCTGCCGGCCTACCGGACGGTGGCCGATCCGCCGTCGTCGTCGTCGTTCCCGTCGGGGCACGCCGCCTCGGCCGCGGCGTTCGCGACGGCGGTGGTGATGGAGAACCGCCGGGCCGCACCGGTCGCGGTGCCGCTGGCGGCGCTGGTGGGCTGGTCACGGGTGCACGTGGGGGTGCACTGGACCTCCGACGTGCTGGTCGGTGCGGCGATCGGCACCGGCGTGGCGAAGCTGACGAACCGCTGGTGGCCGGTGCGCCCCAGCGACGAGGCCCGCGCCCGCCCGATCGACACCGTGCCGGCGCTGCCGCAGGGCGAGGGCCTGGTCATCGTGTCGAACCCGTTCTCCGGGCCGCCCGACACCGACGTGTCCGAGGAGGTCCGGGAGCGGCTGCCCGCGGCGCACCACCTGGTGGTCGGGGACGGGGTGAAGGTCGAGGACATGCTGGAGGACGCGCTGGCCGAGCGCGGGCAGTGGGTGCGCGCCGTGGGTGTCGCGGGCGGGGACGGCACCGTCGCCACCGCCGCCGCGGTCGCCGACCGGCACGGGCTGCCGCTGGTCGTCGTGCCGGGCGGGACGCTGAACCACTTCGCACGCGACGTCGGCGTCTACGACACCCAGGAGGCCGTCGACGCCACCCAGGCCGGGGAGGCCGTCGCGGTCGACCTGGCGCTGGTCGAGGCCCACCCGGGCCGGCTCGACGACCCCGAGGACATCTCGGTCACCCGCACCCGCTACTTCATCAACACCGCCTCGATCGGCTCCTACCCGGAGCTGGTGCGGCTGCGCGAGCAGTGGCAGCCGCGCTACGGCAAGTGGCCGGCGTTCGCCGCGGCGCTGATCACCGTGCTGCAGCGCTCGGAGAAGATCAGCGTGAAGATCGAGGACCGCTGGTACAAGGTGTGGTTCCTGTTCGTCGGGAACGGCCCGTACTTCCCGCGCGGCGCGGTCCCGGCGTGGCGGCCGACGCTGGACTCGGGCCTGCTCGACGTGCGCTGGCTGCGCGCCGACGTCCGGTTCTCCCGGCTGCGGGTCGTGATCGCGCTGATCCTGGGTGCGCTGGGGCACAGCCGGGTCTACCACCAGCGGGAGGTGCCCAGCCTCGACGTCGAGCTGCTGGAGCCGAGCATGCTGGCCACCGACGGCGAGGTCGTCGAGGAGGCCGGTCGCTACACCTTCCGGGTCGCCGAGAAGCCGATCCCGGTCTACCGCCGCGACGAGGAGCGCTGGACCGGGCGGGACCGCCCGTTCCAGGGCTGAGCCCCGTGCTGCTGCGCACGGTCCGCCCGCTGCGGCCCGGCTGCGACGGCCTGGGCGGTCCGGTCGACGTGCTCCTGGACGGGGGCCGGGTGCGCGCCGTGGGCGCCGGGCTCGACCCGGGCGGCGCCGAGGTCGTCGAGTGCGACGGGCGGGCGCTGCTGCCGGGGCTGTGGGACCACCACGTGCACATGGCCCAGTGGGCGCTAGCCCGCCGCAGGCTGGACGTGTCCGGCGCCCGCTCGGCGGCCGACGCGGTGGCGCTCGTCGCGCGGCGGATGGCGACCGCGCCACCTGCCGCCGGTGAGGTGCTGGTCGGGTTCGGGTTCCGCGACGCGCTGTGGCCCGACGAGGCGCACCGCTCGCTGCTCGACCCGGTCACTGGTGACACCCCCGTCGTGCTCGTGTCCGGGGACCTCCACCAGGGGTGGCTCAACGGCGCCGCGCTGGCCCGCTTCGGGCACGACGGGCACCCGACCGGCCGGATCCGGGAGTCGGAGTTCTTCGCCGTCGTCTCCCCCGCGCTGCAGGACGCGCCGACCGAGGCCATCGACGGGTTCGTCGCCGACGCCGTGACCGCGGCCTCGGCACGCGGGGTGGTCGGCGTCGTCGACTTCGAGGCGCCGTGGTCGCTGCCGGACTGGCGACGCCGGATCGCCGGCGGCACGACCGGGCTGCGGGTCGAGGCGTCGGTGTGGCCCGACCACCTCGACGACGCCCTGGCCACGGGGCTGCGCACCGGCGACGTCGTCGAGGGCACCGGCGGGCTGCTCACCGCGGGGCCGCTGAAGGTGATCACCGACGGGTCGCTCAACACCCGCACCGCCTACTGCTACGACCCCTACCCCGCGCCGCCGGAGAACCCCCTGGAGCACCCGTGCGGGCTGCTGCTGGTCCCGCCCGACCGGCTGGCGCCACTGCTGGCCCGGGCGCACGCGGGTGGGCTCACCGCGGCCCTGCACGCCATCGGTGACCACGCCAACACCCTGGTCCTCGACGCGTTCGCCGCGACCGGGGCCCGCGGGCGGGTCGAGCACGCCCAGCTGCTGACCGGCGACGACGTCCCCCGCTTCGCCGGTCTCGGCCTGGTCGCGAGCGTGCAGCCCGAGCACGCCCTCGACGACCGCGACGTCGCCGACCGGCTCTGGGCGGGCCGCACCGACCGGGCGTTCGCGTTCGCGTCGCTGCACCGCGCCGGAGCCCGCCTCGCGCTCGGCTCCGACGCCCCGGTCGCGCCGCTGGATCCGTGGATCGCGCTCGCCGCGGCCGTGCACCGCACCGCCGACGACCGGGACCGCTGGCACCCCGAGCAGGAGATCGACCGGGCGACCGCGCTCGGCGCGTCGTTCGGGGTGGTCGACGGAGCGACCGCGGCGGTCACCGTCGGCGCCCGGGCCGACCTCGTGCTCACCGAGGCCGACCCCACCACCTGCGCCCCGGCGGTGCTGCGCGCCATGCCGGTGGCCGGGACGCTGGTCGGCGGGCGCTGGACGCACCGCTCCGGGGGTCTGAGGGTGCACCGCCGGGTCGCCGGGCCGACCGGGCCGGGACTGCTGGAAGAGGTCGCGCTGCCGTCCGGACCGTTGACGGTGCTGCGCCCGGCCGACCCGGACGTCGTCGCGTTCGAGCCGGTGCCGGGGCCCGGTGGCAGCGAGGAGCTGCACCCGCCCCACTGGGCGCGGCCGTGGCCCTCGGGCCGGGCGCTGGCGCACGCGGTCGACGAGGCCGGTCCGGGGTGGCTCGCCGGGCGTCGGGTGCTGGAGCTGGGGTGCGGGCTGGGGCTGCCGTCGCTGGCCGCGGCCCGCACCGGGGCCGGGACGGTGCTCGCCACCGACCGTTCGGCCGCCGCCGTCGCCTGGGTCGCGGCGTCGGCCCGCCGGTGCGGGCTGACGGTGGGCACCGCGGCGGTCCCGTTCGACCGGGCGGGCGACGGCGGCGCGCGCTGGGACCTGGTGCTGGCCGCCGACGTGCTCTACGGCGTGGCCGCCGCCGACGCGCTCGGTACGCTGCTGCCGCGGGTGACCGCCCCGGGCGGGCAGGTGTGGCTGGCCGACCCGGGTCGGCCCGAGACACCGCGCTGGCTCGCCGCGGCCCGGGAGGTCTGGACGGTCACGACCCGGCCGCTGCCGGGCGGGGTGGCCCTGCACGTCCTGCGCCGGCCCTGACCGTGCGGCGGGGTGCGCCGGGCGCTGCGGATGCCGGCGCACCGACCGGCTGCGATCATGAGCGGTGCGCCGCGCAACGACCTCCGGAAGGGGTTCCGCCATCCTCCGACTGCCTCGGGCCGCCGCCTTCGCCGGCCTGGCCGTGACGTTCGCCGTGGTCATGCTCGGGGCGACGATGCCGACCCCGATGTATGCGCTCTACCAGCGCGAGCTCGGGTTCTCCGCCACCGTCCAGACGGTGATCTTCGCCGTCTACGCGGTCGGGGTGCTCGCCGCGCTGCTGGTCACCGGACGGTGGTCGGACCAGCTGGGGCGGCGGCCGATGCTGCTGGCGGGGGTGGCGCTGTCGCTGGCGTCGAGCCTGGTGTTCCTGGTGGCGGGCCCGGTGTGGGTGCTGCTGGTCGGACGGCTGCTGTCCGGCTTCTCCGCCGGCATCTTCGCCGGGGCGGCGACCGCCGCGGTCATCGAGGCCGCGCCGGAGTCCTGGCGGGAACGCGGGGCCGCGGTCGCGACCGTCGCGAACATCGGCGGGCTCGGGCTGGGCGCGGCGCTCGCCGGGGTGGCCGTGGAGTACCTGCCCGCGCCGCTGCACCTGTCCTTCGCGGTGCACGCCGTCGCCGTCGCGCTGTGCGGGCTGCTCGTGCTGGGCGCACCGGAGACCGTGACCGACCGGCCTGCGCGCCCGACGCTGCGGCCCCAGCGCCCCGAGGTGCCGCCCGCGGTGCGCGCGGTGTTCGGGGTCGCCGCGACGGCCGGGTTCGCCGGGTTCGCGGTGCTGGGCCTGTTCACCGCGCTGTCCCCGCGGATCGTGTCCGAGCTGATCGGGAACCCGAGCCACGCCGTCGCCGGGGCGATGTCGCTGCTGTTGCTGGGCGCCTCGGTGCTCGCCCAGCTCGCGGTCCGCACCGCGCCGACCGGGCGGATCCTCGACCTGGGCTGTGTGCTGCTGGCCGCGGGCGCGGCGCTCGTCGCGGTGTCGGTGGCGCGGGGATCGATGGTGGAGCTGGTCGCCGGCGCGGTGGTCGCGGGCGTCGGTCAGGGCATGACGTTCTCCAAGGGCCTGGCCGCGGTGAACGCGCGGGTGGAGGCCCACCAGCGGGCGGGGACGACGTCGTCGTACTTCGTGGTGCTCTACGTCGCGATCTCGCTGCCGGTCGTCGGGCTGGGGGCGGCGAGCCAGGCGTGGGGGCTGCGGACCGCGGGCATCGTGTTCTGCGTGGCGGTCGCGGTGCTCGCGCTGCTGGCGCTGGCGGCGCTGCTGGTGCTCGGCCGTCGTGACGCCCGGACCCCGGGGTGAGCCGTCACCGGTAGCCCGTCGTGTCGGCGGGCAGACCCGCGTCCTGCACCTCGGTGACGTAGCGCCAGGCGTCGGGGCGGGACCCGTCGACGTCGTCGACGCCGTAGACCCGGCCGAGCTCCCCCGAGGAGGTGGAGCGGCCGTTCCAGCGGTGCCGGTCGGGGTCGGCGGCCAGGGCAGCGATCCCACGGCCGACAAACCGCGGGCTCTCCGAGATCGCGAAGTGCGGCTCGGCCGCGCACGCGTCGCGCCAGGTGTCGGCGGTGACCCCGAAGTGCTCCAGCATGATCTCCGAGCGCAGCCAGCCCGGGGTGACCGCGACGGCCGTTCCGCCGTGCCCGCGCAGCTCGTGCGCCCAGGACCGGGCCAGCCGGATCGGTGCGATCTTGGCCAGGTCGTAGAAGACGTTGAGCCGGTAGTTCTCGGCGTTGTAGGCGTCGGTGCCGTCGGTGACCTCCACGACGAGCCCACCCGGGGTCCGGGAGAGCAGCCGCAGGGCGTGGTGGGCGGTGACGAGGTGGGTGTCGATCGCCAGGCGCAGGGTACGCAGCCCGTTGTCCAGGTCGTGCTCCCAGACCGGGGTGTCCCACTCGACCATCGTCTCGCCGCCCCAGATGTCGTTGACCAGCACGTCGAGCCGGCCGTGGTCGCGCTCGACGCGCGCCACCAGCGTGTCGACCGCCGCGGGGTCGAGGTGGTCGGTCGGCACCGCGATGCCGGTCCCGCCCGCGGCGGTGACCAGGTCGGCGGTGTCCTCGATCGTCTCCGGGCGGTCGTACTCGGACCGACGGTCGCGGGTGGTGCGCCCGGTGCAGTAGACGACCGCGCCCGCGGCGCCCAGCTCGACGGCGATGCCGCGGCCCGCGCCGCGGGTCGCGCCGGCCACCAGGGCGATGCGTCCGGTGAGGTCCATGGTCCTCCTTATATAAACGAGTGTTCGTTCATATAAGCTGGTGCCATGCCCCGGCGCAAGCAGGTCCCCGACGCGGACGTCCTCGACCTCGCCCTCGGCGTCCTGCAGACCGGCGGCGCCCAGGCTCTGACGTTCGCGGCGCTCGCCGAGGTCAGCGGCCTGGCCCCGGCCACCCTGGTGCAGCGCTTCGGCGGGAAGGCCGAGCTCCTGCACCGGGTGCTGATGCACGCCTGGGACCAGCTGGAGCGCCGGACCGCCGAGCTCGGCGAGGCCGCCGCGCCCGGGCCGGAGGGGGCCGTGGCCTTCCTGGTCGGGCTCTCCGCCCAGTACGGGGGCATCGACAGCTACGCCGACGCGCTGCTCGTGCTGCGCGAGGACCTGCTGGACCCCGAGTCGCGGCGACGCGGCCGCGAGTGGAAGGAGGCGCTGGCCCGGATCCTGGACACCAGTCTGGAGGGCCCGCCGGGCGCGGGCGCGGTGCTGGCGACCTACTGGCAGGGCACGTTGCTGTGGTGGAGCTTCGACCCGGTCCTCCCGGTGACCGAGTACGTGCGGCGCGAGCTGACGGCGTTCGTCACGACCGTGCTGCGCCCGGCCTGACCGGCGGGCGTGTCACCGGCTCCCCGCACCCTGCGGAGGCCAGGGCGCGTCAGACACCGTCGAGCTCGTCGCCGGTCACCAGTGGGAACCACGACGGCAGTGGCTCGGTCCCGCCGGTCATCGCCACCGGGCGTCCCAGCTCCCCCGCCGTGCGGGCGCGGACGGTGCGGACCCGGCCCCCCTCGTGCAGCCGCACCGCCGGCAGCGGCCGGGCCCGGGCCGCGGCGAGCTCGCCGGGGGTGTTGACGTTGGTCAGCGACGCCAGGTCCGGGTCGAGGCGGGCCAGCACCGGGTCGCTGCGCAGGGTCTGCTCGCCGATCCGGCGGACCGGGACCCGCTCGAACAGCGACGGCGGGCGTCCCTGCCCGGCCGCGGTCAGCCCGTCGATCACCGGGGCGAGCGTGGTGGCGTAGGCGGCGGCGAGCGGCTGGTGGTGTCCGAACGCCTCGGGCAGCGCGACGTCGTGGTCCCCGCGCAGGTCCAGCACCCGTGCGACGAACGCGGGATGCAGCAGCGGCAGGTCGACCGACGCGACGAACGCCACCTGCGCCCGGCCCGAGACGGCGGCGAGCCCGGCCCCGATCGCGGGCAGCGGGCCGAGGCCCGGCACCGGGTCGTCGACGACCTCGGTGCCCCGAGGGAGCTCCGGCAGGTCCTGCCCGGCGGCGCGGACCACGACCAGCGGCCCGTCCACCGCCCGGCCCAGGACGGCGACGGTGCGGGTCAGCAGCGCCGCCCCGTGCCAGTCCAGCGACGCCTTCGCCGTCCCCATCCGCGACGAGGCACCGCCCGCCGGCACGATCCCCGCCCCCGGCCGCCGACCCCCGTACCCGCGCACGCCGCCGATCCTCCTCCTACCCTGGGGGTCGACAGCGGGAGGGGATCGGAATGGGACGGCTCACCGTGCGGCGCCCGGTGCTGCACCTGAACGCGGACGGCAGCACCCGCTCGCGGCCGGACACCCTCGTCGCCGAGGAGCCGCTGGAGCTGCGCGTCGGGGGGAAGGCGCTGACGGTCACGATGCGCACCCCCGGTCACGACGTGGAGCTCGCGCACGGGTTCCTGCTGACCGAGGGTGTGATCGGCTCCGGGCTGGACCTGGCCGGGGCCCGCTACTGCAACTCCGTCGACGAGCAGGGCCGCAACACCTACAACGTGCTCGACGTCGACCTGGCCGAGGGCGTCGCCCCGCCGGACGTGTCGGTGGAGCGCAACTTCTACACGACCTCGTCGTGCGGGGTGTGCGGGAAGGCGTCGCTGGACGCGGTGAAGCTCAAGACTCGGCACTCCCCGGCCGCGGACCCGCTGCGGATCGGCCGGGAGCTGCTGCTGGAGCTGCCCGACCGGTTGCGCGAGCACCAGAAGGTGTTCGGCTCCACCGGTGGGCTGCACGCCGCCGCCCTGTTCGACGCCGACGGCGGCCTGCTCGCCGCCCGCGAGGACGTGGGCCGGCACAACGCGGTGGACAAGGTGCTGGGCCGGATGGTGATGGACGGCCGGGTGCCCGCCGCGGGCACCGTGCTGATGGTGTCCGGGCGGGCGTCGTTCGAGCTCGTGCAGAAGGCCGTGATGGCCGGGGTGCCGATGCTCGCGGCCGTGTCGGCGCCGTCGTCGCTGGCGGTGGAGCTGGCCGAGGAGTCGGGGATGACCCTGGTCGGGTTCCTGCGCGGCGACACCGGCAACGTCTACACCGGGGCCGAGCGCATCGACCTGTGAGTGCCGCCGCGCCCGGCGGTGGTCAGACGCGTAGGGTGAGCGTGGCCCAGGCCCGCTCGTGCCGGTCCACCACCCGGCGCAGCCGCCCCGCGGTCCCGGCCGGGCCGACCAGTGCGGCGACGGTGGCGACGACCAGCGCGCAGCCCGCGGCCTGCCAGCCGGTGAGGGTCTCCCCGAGCACCAGCATGCCGAGCACCACCGACAACACCGGGTGCACCAGCAGCAGCGCGCCCGCGGTGCCCGGCGCCAGCCCGGCCGAGCCGCGGCCGATCAGCACCCAGGAGACGACCTGCCCGGTCAGGGCCAGCACGATCAGCCAGGCCCATGTCGTCGCGGGCAGTGCGACCGCGATCCCGCCCCCGGCGACGCCGACGAGCCCGCAGGTCAGCCCGGCCCCGACGGTCGCCAGCGCGACCGGGGTCACCAGGTGGCGCGGACGGCGCCGCGACACCGAGCGGTTCAGGTGCAGGAAGCAGGCGTAGGCGATGCCGGCGAGGGTGCCGAGCACCGCGCCACGCACCGGTTCCGGCCCCCCGACACCGGCGCCGAGCACCCCACCGGCCAGGGCGATGCCGCCCAGCAGTAGCGGCGCGGCGTACACCAGCCTGCGCGGGACCCGCTCGCCCGCGACGATCCAGGCGATCAGCGGCAGCGCCAGCACCTGGATGTTGAGCACGACGTTCGCGATCCCGGCGCCCGCGTCGAGCACCGCGTGGGTCCAGAGCAGGAAGTCCGCACCCAGGAACACCCCGGACAGCAGCGAGGTGCCGACCGTCGCGAGCGGGAGCCCGCCCACCCGCCGGTACTCGGCCAGTGCCCACGGACCCGGGCCTGTGCAACGAACGGTGGTTCCGGCCCGACACGCCGGACCTCAGCGTCCGGCGGGATGGGCACTGTGAGTGATGACATCAGACCCTATGGGCTCTGCTGAGAACGAGA
>NZ_VRMC01000069.1:0-30692 GCF_008369905.1 Pseudonocardia sp. EV170527-09 | reverse complement strand
GCCGCGCGCCGTGGCAGGTGCTCGCCGGTGCCGCGCGCGGACGCTCCTGGACGGCGGCGCACCGGCACACCTCGATGCCCTACGGCGTCGCCTACCACGTGGCGCTGTGGGAACCGGCGTGAGCACGCCAGGACCGGCCGCACCGCCACCGTCCGCACCGCCACCGTCCGCACCGCCACCGTCCGCACCGCCACCGGCCGCACCGCCGCTGGTCGCGGTCGTCGGACCGACCGCGACCGGGAAGTCGGACCTGGGGCTGGAGCTGGCACTGGCGCTGGACGGCGACGTCGTCAACGCCGACGCCATGCAGCTCTACCGCGGTCTGGACATCGGCACCGCGAAGCTCGCCCCGCACGAGCGGCGCGGCGTCGTCCACCACCAGCTCGACGTCCTCGACGTCACCGAGACCGCGTCGGTCGCGGCCTACCAGCGGGCGGCCCGCGCCGTCATCGAGGAGCTGCGCGCCGCCGGCCGCACCCCGGTGCTGGTCGGCGGCTCGGGGCTCTACGTGCAGGCCGTGCTCGACGAGCTGGAGTTCCCCGGCACCGACCCGGAGCTGCGCGCCGCGCTGGAGGCCGAGCTGGAACGTGACGGGTCCGGCGCGCTGCACGCCCGTCTCGCCGCGGCCGACCCGGTCGCCGCCGAGCAGGTGCTGCCCTCGAACGGCCGGCGGATCGTCCGCGCGCTGGAGGTGATCGCACTGACCGGCAGGCCGTTCCGGGCTACCCTGCCCGGTGCCGGCACCCCCCGCTACGACGCCGTGCTGCTCGGCGTGGACCGCGATGTCGCCGAGCTCGACGAGCGGGTCGCGCTGCGGGTGGACCGGATGCTCGACGACGGCCTGGTCGACGAGACCCGCGCGCTGCTCCCGCGCGGGCTCGCCCACGGCCGCACCGCGTCCCGCGCGCTGGGCTACCGGCAGGTGATCGAGGCCCTCGACCGCGACCCCGACCACCCCGACCTCGCCGTCGTCCGAGAGGAGACGGTCCGCGCGACCCGCCGGTTCGTGCGCCGCCAGCGCTCCTGGTTCCGCCGGGACCGGCGCATCCACTGGCTCGACGGCGCCGACCCGGACCTGGTGGGCTCGGCGCGTGCGGTGCTCGCTCGTAGGCTGGTGGCATGACGGGCGGCATCGCGTTCAGCAAGGGGCACGGCACGCAGAACGACTTCGTGGTGCTGCCCGACCCGGACGCCGCGCTCGACCTCACCCCGGCCCGGGTCGCCGCGGTGTGCGACCGCCGCCGCGGCCTCGGCGCGGACGGGGTGCTGCGGGTCGTGCGCTGGGCGAAGCTCGCCGGTGAGCCCGGCGTCGGGGAGCCCGTCGACGGCGTCGAGTGGTTCATGGACTACCGCAACGCCGACGGCTCGCTCGCCGAGATGTGCGGCAACGGCCTGCGTGTGTTCGCCCGCTACCTGCACGAGCGCGGCTGGGCCACGGGTGGCCCGGTCGGCACCCGCAACGGGGTGCTCGACACCGCCGTCGGGCCGGACGGGGTCTCGGTCGGGCTCGGGACGGTCGGCGTCGGCCCGGCGTCGGTCGCCACCAGCGGCGACGCGCGCTTCGACGGCATCGCCCTCGACGTCGGGAACCCGCACCTGGCCTGTGTCACCGCGGCCGACCCGGACACCCTCGACCTGACCCGCGCGCCCTCCTACGACCCGGCGCTGTTCCCGAACGGGGTGAACGTCGAGTTCCTGACTCCGCTGGACGGTCCCGCCGACGGCGGCCGCATCCGGATGCGGGTGCACGAACGCGGTGTGGGGGAGACCCGCTCCTGCGGCACCGGAACCGTCGCCGCCGCCGTCGCCGCGCTGCGGCACGCCGGGCACACCGCCGGGGACGTGCAGGTCACGGTTCCGGGCGGGCTGCTGCGGGTGACGGTGGAGGCCGGCACCGACGAGCGGACCGGGCCCACGACGCTGCACGGCCCCGCGGTGCTGCTCGCCTCCGGCGAGCTGGACCGCGCGTGGTGGGACGCTCCCGCCTGAGGCTCGCGAATCGGGGCGGACACGAGCCCCGCGACGTGGGAGGATGGGGGCAAGATGACTGATGCCCACACGCACCCCTCCGTGACCCCCTCCACGTCGAACCCGGTTCCGACGGGTGGCGAGCTCGACCTGGAGGAGCGCGCGTCGCTGCGCCGGATCCACGGGCTGTCCACCGAGCTCACCGACATCACCGAGGTCGAGTACCGCAAGCTCCAGCTGGAGCGGGTCGTGCTCGTCGGCGTCTGGACCGAGGGCACGGCCGAGCAGGCCGACAACTCGATGACCGAGCTGGCCCGCCTCGCCGAGACCGCCGGTTCCGAGGTGATGGACGGCCTCGTGCAGCGCCGCTCCAGCCCGGACCCGGCCACGTTCATCGGCTCCGGCAAGGTCGAGGAGCTGCTCGGGGTCGTCCGCGCCACCGGCGCCGACACCGTGATCTGCGACGGCGAGCTGTCACCCGGCCAGCTCCGTCAGCTGGAGGAGCGGCTCAAGGTCAAGGTCATCGACCGGACCGCGCTGATCCTCGACATCTTCGCCCAGCACGCCCGCTCCCGGGACGGCAAGGCCCAGGTCGAACTCGCGCAGCTGTCCTACCTGCTGCCGCGGCTGCGCGGCTGGGGTGAGGCGCTGTCCCGGCAGGTCGGTGGCCGGGCCGCGGGCGGTGTCGGTATCGGTGGCCGTGGCCCCGGTGAGACGAAGATCGAGCTGGACCGGCGCCGCATCCGCGCGCGGATGTCGAAGCTGCGCCGCGAGATCGGTGCGATGCGCCAGGTCCGCGAGACCCAGCGTGGCAGCCGTCGCCGCAACGAGATCCCCTCGGTCGCGATCGTCGGCTACACCAACGCGGGCAAGTCGAGCCTGCTCAACCAGCTCACCGACGCCGGGGTGCTGGTGCAGGACGCGCTGTTCGCGACGCTGGACCCGACCACCCGCAAGGCACAGACACCCGACGGGCACGACTACACCCTCACCGACACCGTCGGGTTCGTGCGGCACCTGCCGCACCAGCTCGTCGAGGCGTTCCGCTCCACGCTGGAGGAGGCCGCCCGGGCCGACCTGCTGGTGCACGTCGTCGACGGGTCCGACCCGCTGCCCGACGACCAGATCGCCGCGGTCCGTCAGGTGCTCGTCGAGGTGGGGGAGGCCGCGGGCGACACGATGCCCCCCGAGCTGCTCGTGATCAACAAGACCGACGCGGCCGGTGACCTGGCGCTGGCCCGGCTGCGGCACGCCCAGCCGGACGCCGTGTTCGTCTCGGCACACAGCGGCACCGGGATCGACCGGCTCCGCGAGCGCATCGCCGAGCGGCTGCCGCGACCGGAGTACGAGGTCGACCTCCTGCTGCCCTACACCGAGGGTGCGCTGGTGGCACGGCTGCACGACGACGGCGAGATCCTCGCCGAGTCCCACACCGCCGACGGCACCCGGATCCGGGCGCGGGTGAAGCCGGAGCTGGGCACCGCGGTGCTGCCGTTCGCGGTGGCGGGCTCGGCCCTCCCGACCGCTGCCGGCGCCGACCTGCCGGCGACGGCGGCGGGCCACTGAATGGGCGGCCGGGTGGGCCACCGCGGCCCGGGGGCGTGGCCCGCCGCCTGACCACGGTCCTCTGCCTGACCGGTGCGCTCACGGGTGCGGCCGCGCCGCCGCCCGGGGCGCACCCGGTCTGCACCGTCGACGACCTACGGCTGGCGGAGCTGTCCGGGCTGGTCGCCGAGGGCCCGCCCGGCGGAGCCCCGCAGCGCTACCACGCGATCGTCGACGGCGGCGGGACCGCGCGGGCGTTCACCCTGGACCCGTCCGGCTGCGCGGTCACCGGAACCCGGCAGGCCGACGTCCCGGTCACCGACGTCGAGGACCTCGGGCTCGGACCGGGCGGGGATCTCTGGCTCGCCGACACCGGTGACAACGGGGCGCAGCGTGGCTCGGTCCGGCTCGTCGTGCTGCCCCCGGCCGGGCCGCCACGCGTGTACGACCTGGTCCACCCCGACGGTCCGCGCGACGTCGAGGCGCTGCTGGTCGGCGACGACGGCGTGCCCCTGCTGGTCGACAAGACCACCGGGGCCGCCGGGGTGTACCGACCCGACGCACCGCTGCGCGACGACGGGGGCCCGGTCCCGCTGCGCCGGGTGGCACAGGTCGTGCTGCCCTGGTCGGGCACCGGCGGCGGGCCGCTCGGGGCCGCCGGGTCCCGCACGATCACCGGCGGCGGGGTCTCACCGGCCGGGGCCGACGGCGGACGCGCCGCCGTGCTGCGGACCTACACCGACGCCTGGGTGTTCCCGCTGCCCGTCGGCGGACCGGCGACGGCCGACGTGCTGGTCGCGGCGCTGGGCGGCGCACCACTGCCGGTGCCGTTGCCGGACGAGGCCCAGGGCGAGGCGATCGCCCCGGACGGCCGGGGTGCACTGCACTCCGGCAGCGAGGCCCGGGGCCTGACCGCGGCGGCGATCACCGTCGTCCCGGGCGCGGTGCCCGCGGCGACCGGCCCGCAGGCACCCGTCGTGGCCCAGCCCGTCGAGGTGCCGGAGTACCGCACGTACCCGTCGTGGCTGCCCGCCGCGGGCGGGGCCGCGGTGCTCGCGGCGCTGCTGGTGGCCGGTGCCGTCGCGATGTCCCTGCACGGACGGCGCCGCCGGTCCCGCTGACCGCGGGAACCGGGCGCCGCCCGAGGAGGTCAGAGGCGGCGCAGGACCGCCACGACGCGGCCGAGGATCGACGCGTCGTCACCCGGGATCGGGTCGTAGGCGTCGTTCGCCGGCATCAGCCAGATGTGCCCGTCCTTGCGGCGGAACGTCTTCACCGTCGCCTCGCCGTCGATCATCGCGGCCACGATCTCGCCCTGCTCGGCCACCGGCTGCTGGCGCACGACGACCCAGTCGCCGTCGGTGATCGCGGCGTCGACCATCGAGTCGCCCTTGACGTTGAGCAGGAACAGCGTGCCCTCGCCGACGATCTCGCGCGGCAGCGGGAACACGTCCTGCACGGCCTGCTCGGCCAGGATCGGGCCACCGGCGGCGATGTCGCCGATGAGCGGCACGAACGCCGGCGCCGGCCGCGCGGAACGCAGCTCGGCGGTGTCGGCGTCGGAGTCCGACCCGTCGGTGCCGGCGATCTGTTCCGGGCTGCGGACGTCGACCGCGCGGGTGCGGTTCGGGTCGCGCCGGAGGAAGCCCTTGCGCTCCAGGGTCCGGAGCTGGTGGTGCACCGACGAGGTGGACGTGAGGCCCACCGCGTCACCGATCTCGCGGACGCTGGGCGGGTAGCCGTACCGGTCCACCCAGTCCCGGATGACGGCCAGGACCTTCTTCTGCCGCGGGGTCAGGCCGCGGGTGTCGGTCGCGGGGTCGGGGAACTCCCGGACCGTCGCGGATCCCCGGTCCGCGGCGGTGCCGGTCACGCCGGGACCACCGTGTCCGGTGTCGTCCGCTGCCATCGCATTCGCCTCCTCGGGGTACTTACGGCGACGACCCTAGCCGTCGCGGGCCCGTTCGCCAAACATGCGTTCGAAGTCACCCGGGGCGTGTCGTGGATTCCGTCGGGCCGTGGTGGTAGAACATCGCACAGGCGTTCGATCGAACACCGGTTCGATCGGATGCCGTCCGCGTCGCCGTCCGGCCGCGCGGGGCGACCGGCAGCGGGAACGGCAGTGGGGGTGGCGATCGTGGATGCAGCGGTCATCGGGGGCGTGACGGTCATCGGACGGGCCCCGGTCGGCACCGCGGCCGACGTGGCGCGGCCCGTCCCGGCGTCGGGTCCCGTGCGCCGCGTGGTGGCGGCGGTGGGTGTCCTGCTCGCCTCGGCGGCCGCGGTCGTCGTGCTCGGGGTGGTCGCCGATGTCGCCGCCCACGGCCCGGTCGTACCGCCCACGGTCGGCGCGCCACGCTGAGAGCGTCTTCGGCACGGGCGGTGACCTGCGGAGACGCGGTTGTTGTCGGTGTCGGGTGCTACACCGCTCGTACGCCCGTTCGACCGGGCTCGGGGAAGGGCCGGTCGGGAGCGGGGGAGACGAGACCGCCCGGGGGACGGGCGGTCCGACGGCAGGAGGAACCATGCGAGAGCTCGACGAGCGGATCCGCGACCACGGCGCGGTCGGCTGCCTGACCGGTGCCCCCGCGCCCGGCGCCCCCACCTCGCGCGCCCGGCGCGCCGCCCGGGAGCGGGTGCGGGCCGCGGAGGGTGTGGCGGCCGGTCCGGCCGGTGCCGGCTCGTCGGCCGTCGCGCGCGCCGCACACCGGTGGGCCGCCCACGGTGCACGGGAGCGCGCACTGACCGAGTCGGTCGCGCGGCACCCCGCCGCCCGTTCCCGGCGCGCCACGACGCCCGCTGTCCCGGCGTCTGGTGTTTCGGCGCCCGGTCCGACGGCGCCCGGTCCGACGGCTCACGGGCGCGCGGCCCGGGCCGCGGCACCGGCTGGTCCAACGGTCCCGCGTGGCGTCACCGGTGGTCCGAACGTCGCGGTCCGGACGCCCCGCTGCACCACCTCGGCGCCGGGCTCCACGGCGACCCTGGTGCGGCCCGCACGGGTCGCGGCGCCGTCCGGTCCGCGGTCGGTGGCCGTGCCGGCGCCCCGCACGGTCCGTCCGCTGGACCGGCGTTGCCTGGTCCCGGCCCGCCCGCGTCCGGCCCGCAGCCGGGTCCGCGGGCGCCTGGAGCGGTTCCTGACCGGGGTCGCGGTGCTGCTGTGCGCAACGACCGCGGTGGTGGCGCTCGGGCTGCTGGGCGACGCGGCGGCGGGCTGGAACGCCCCCGCGGCCGCCGTGCCGTCGGTCGGTGCCGTGCGCTGAGACGGGTCGGGGCCGTGGTGCGGTCCCGGTGGGCCGGGCCGGTGACGCGGAGTGGTGCCGGCGTGTCCGGCCCGGATCGTGCAGTGGTGCGGTCCCGGCGTGCCGGGCTCCCGGGACGGAGCCGGTCGGCCGGGGCCGTGGTGCGGTGCCGGCGCGGCAACCGTGGTCACCGCGGCGACGGTGCGGTGACGGTGTGGAGCGACCCGGCGCCGAGCCCGGCGTCGTATCGGGTGACGGCGTGCGCTGGGCCGGCGCGCGGATGTCGGGCTGCGGTCGCCGGGATGTCGCCGGATCGTCGGCGGCGTGCCGCCGGGCGCGTCCGCCGGGCGTGTCCCCGCATCGGGTGGCCGCCGGTCGCGGTCCCCGCGGCGCGACGGACGGCGCCGCGCGCGACGTTCCTCGGCGCCACCAGCGCCGATGTCCCGCTCCATGATCGTCGGCGACGAGCCGGTCGCGGAACGTGGTGTGCAACGCTCGGATCCCGATCGGGCGAAGCTCGGCGCGGCGTGGGCCCCGGGATGGCGGACCCCTAGATGTAGGGGTTACATTGACGTTGTTCCGCCACTGGTTGGGGGGATGGATCGCTGCGGAGAGTTTCCGGAACGTTACGGGAGAGGGTGTGAGCGTCCATGCGCTGCCCGTTCTGCCGGCATCCGGACTCCCGCGTGATCGACTCACGGACCGCCGACGACGGGACCTGCACCCGTCGGCGCCGGTCCTGCACCTCGTGCGGACGACGGTTCACCACGGTCGAGGAGGCCGTGCTCGCCGTCGTCAAGCGCAGTGGGGTGACCGAGCCCTTCAGTCGACAGAAGGTCGTCAGCGGGGTTCGGCGGGCGTGCCAGGGCCGGCCGGTCGACGAGGACGACCTGCAGCAGCTCGCCCACCGGGTCGAGGAGACCGTGCGGGCACGCGGGGCGGCGGAGCTTCCCAGCCACGAGGTCGGACTGGCGATCCTCGGGCCGCTGCGTGAGCTCGACGAGGTCGCGTACCTGAGATTTGCGAGCGTCTATCGCTCCTTCTCCTCCATCGAGGACTTCGAGAAGGAGATCGCCGACCTGCGTTCGGCGGCTGCCGGGGAAGCAGCCGACGACGAGGCCGGCCACAACCGGGACGGGTGAGCCGCTCGGCGGCACGGGTCCGGCGCGCACCCCGCGAGGGGGCGACCGGTACCGGCCGTCGTCGCAGGTCGTACCGGAGGGGAAGACCGTCCGCGCACCCCAGCGCGCGGGTGATACACGGTGACAAGTGCGGAGGCATGCATGACCGAGACCGTCGGGGGCCCGACGACAGACACCGGTGAGAGCGCGGCTACCAAGCCGGCGCGCAGCCGCGGGAAGACCGGCGCCAAGCGCGCGCCCGGCCTGACCGTCCAGCGTGTCTTCACCACCGAAGGGGTTCACCCCTACGAGGAGGTGGAGTGGGAGCGCCGCGACGTCGTCATGACCAACTGGCGCGACGGCACGGTCAACTTCGAGCAGCGCGGCGTCGAGTTCCCGCGCAGCTGGTCGGTCAACGCCACCAACATCGTCACCAGCAAGTACTTCCGCGGTGCGGTGGGCTCGGACACCCGTGAGTCGAGCCTGAAGCAGCTCGTCGAGCGGGTCGTCGGCACCTACAAGCGGGCCGGTCTCGAGCACGGCTACTTCGCCACCGAGGGCGACGCCGAGATCTTCGACCACGAGCTGACCTGGATGCTGATCCACCAGGTGTTCAGCTTCAACTCGCCGGTGTGGTTCAACGTCGGCACCGCCAGCCCACAGCAGGTCAGCGCCTGCTTCATCCTCTCGGTCGACGACACCATGGAGTCGATCCTGAACTGGTACCGCGAGGAGGGCCTGATCTTCAAGGGCGGCTCCGGTGCCGGCCTGAACCTCTCGCGCATCCGCTCGTCGAAGGAGCTGCTGTCCTCGGGCGGCACCGCCTCGGGCCCGGTCTCGTTCATGCGCGGTGCCGACGCCTCCGCGGGCACCATCAAGTCCGGCGGTGCCACGCGGCGCGCGGCGAAGATGGTCGTCCTCGACGTCGACCACCCCGACATCGAGGAGTTCGTCGAGACCAAGGCCAAGGAGGAGGCCAAGGTCCGCGTCCTGCGCGACGCCGGCTTCGACATGGACCTGGGCGGCTCCGACATCACCTCGGTGCAGTACCAGAACGCCAACAACTCCGTCCGCGTCACCGACGAGTTCATGCGCGCGGTCGAGGAGGGCACCGACTTCGGTCTGCGTGCCCGGATGACCGGCGAGGTCATCGAGCGCGTCGACGCCCGCACGCTCTTCCGCGGCATCGCCGAGGCGGCCTGGAACTGCGCCGACCCGGGCATCCAGTACGACGGCACGATCAACGACTGGCACACCACCCCGGAGTCCGGCCGCATCAGCGCGTCGAACCCGTGCTCGGAGTACATGCACCTGGACAACTCCAGCTGCAACCTGGCGTCGCTGAACCTGCTGAAGTTCCTCGACTCCGACGACCGGTTCGACGCCGAGACCTTCGCCAAGGCCGTCGAGCTGATCATCACCGCGATGGACATCTCGATCTGCTTCGCGGACTTCCCGACCGAGCCGATCGCCGACACCACCCGGAAGTTCCGCCAGCTGGGCATCGGCTACGCCAACCTCGGCGCGCTGCTCATGGCGACCGGCCACGCGTACGACTCCGAGGGCGGCCGCGCGCTCGCCGGGTCCATCACCTCGCTGATGACCGGTGCCGCGTACAAGCGCTCCGCCGAGCTCGCCGGTGTCGTCGGCCCGTACGAGGGCTACGCGCGCAACGCCGAGGCCCACCAGCGGGTCATCCGCAAGCACGCCGCGGAGAACGACCGCATCCGCACCTTCGCCTCCAGCACCCCGGTGCAGAAGCTCGCCACCCAGGTCTGGAAGCAGTGCCAGGACATCGGTGAGGTCAACGGCTGGCGCAACGCGCAGGCGTCGGTGCTGGCCCCGACCGGCACGATCGGCCTGATGATGGACTGCGACACGACCGGCATCGAGCCGGACCTGGCGCTGGTCAAGTTCAAGAAGCTGGTCGGCGGCGGCTCCATGCAGATCGTCAACCAGTCGGTGCGCCGGGCCCTGGACAACCTCGGCTACCAGGCCGAGCAGACCGAGGCGATCGTCGAGTACGTCGCCGAGCACGGCCACGTCGTCGACGCCCCGGGCATGAAGCCCGAGCACTACGAGGTGTTCGACTGCGCCATGGGCGACCGGACGATCGCCCCGATGGGCCACGTCCGCATGATGGCCGCCGCGCAGCCGTTCCTGTCCGGCGCCATCTCCAAGACGGTCAACATGCCCGAGCGGGCGACCGTCGCCGACGTCGAGCGGATCTACCTCGAGGGCTGGCGCCTCGGCCTCAAGGCCCTGGCGATCTACCGCGACAACTGCAAGGTCGGCCAGCCGCTGTCCGCCGGGAAGGGCGGCGACACGAAGGCCTCCGGTGACACCGCCGAGGCCGAGAAGGTCACCGTCGTCGAGCAGCGGCCGGTCCGCAAGCGGCTGCCGAAGAAGCGGCCCAGCGAGACCGTGTCGTTCACCGTCGGCGGCGCCGAGGGCTACCTCACCGCCGGCAGCTACCCCGACGACGGCCTCGGCGAGATCTTCGTCAAGCTCGGCAAGCAGGGCTCGACCCTGGCCGGCGTGATGGACGCCTTCTCGATGTCGATCTCGGTGGGCCTGCAGTACGGCATCCCGCTGGAGTTCTACGTCTCGAAGTTCTCCAACCTGCGCTTCGAGCCGGCCGGGATGACCGACGACCCGGACGTGCGGATCGCGACCTCGGTGCTGGACTACCTGTTCCGCCGCCTGGCGCTGGACCACCTGCCGTACGAGAAGCGCGCCCAGCTGGGCATCTTCTCCTCCGACGAGCGGTCCGCCCAGGTCGAGAACGACTACGGCACCGGCGAGAAGCTCGACATCGAGGAGTTCCGTTCCTCGGTGCCGACGATCGAGGAGCGCAAGGAGGCCGGTGCCGAGCCCGCACCGGTCGAGGTCGGCAGCTCCACCGAGCTGCTCGAGCTGCGGCTGGGCAAGGCCGCCGACGCCCCGCTGTGCATGACCTGCGGGACGAAGATGCGCCCCGCCGGGTCCTGCTACCTCTGCGAGGGCTGCGGCTCCACCAGCGGCTGCAGCTGAGCGACACCGCACCACACCGGGGCGGCTCCGACATCGGGGCCGCCCCGGCGCGCGTGGCGGAGCAGGGATCGTCGGTGCAGGGATCGGAGACCGGGTGACCGAGGACCGCACCGCGGAGGTGGCCGGGCGCCTGCGCGTCGACGTGCGGGTGCTCGCCGTGCTCGTCGCCGCCCCGTGGCGCGTCGCGGACGGCCACGACACCGCGCCCGTCGCCGAGCGGCCGGGGGAGCGCGGCACCGTCTACGTGGGCGTCCCGTCCCCGGCGGAGCTGCGTGAGCTCGACCTGCCGACCGACGGGCTGCGGCACTTCGGGCTCACCCCGGCCGACCTGCGGCGGGGCGGCTGGACCGATGCGGACCTGCGTTCGGCGGGACTCCTCCCACCCGGCGCGGATCCGGACCCGGTGGCCTGGTTCGTCGCGGGGGAGCCGCCGCAGCTGATGCTCGGGTTCGACCCGTCGGGGCCGGTGCTGCTCGCCCGACCGGAGCCCCGCTGGGACGGTCACCTCCCGGTGCTCGACCCGGCCGACGCCGTCGAGGTGCCGGTCCTGCCCGGCTGCGACGACCCGGACGGCGACGCCGGGCTCGCGGTCCGCCAGGTGCGTGACGGGCTGCTGCGCCGGGCCCGGCGCCGGCTCACCCACTGCGTGATCTGCCTGCGCCCGGTGCACCGGGCCGCGACGGTGCACGGCGCCTGCCACGGCTGCGCCGGCAGCTGGCTCGGCGTCGTCCTCTGAGGCCGGCCCGGGTCAGGTCGCCGACACCGGACCCGGCCGCACCCCGCCACCGGCGGGCGGGGGAGGGCAGCGCAGCAGCTGACGCCACTGCTCGGGGCTCCACCGTGCCGGGTCGGTGGAGTCGAGGAACTCCTCCAGCACCCCCACGAACCGTGCCGGGTCGCTGTGGTGCGGGAAGTGCCCGGCGTCGTCGAACACCTCCAGCCGGCTGCCCGGCATCGCCGCGTGCGCGGTGTGGGCGTGCGCGAGCGGCACCACCGCGTCCCGGGCGCCCCACACCAGCATCGTCGGCATCCCGCGGGTCAGGTAGCAGCGGTCCAGCATGGTCACGACCTGCCCGCGCCAGTCGACGACGGCCCGCAGCGTCCGGATGAACGCCGCCCGCGACGTCGCGTCGGGCAGGGCGTCGACCAGCCGGAGCAGGTCGGCGGCATCACGACCGAGATCGGCGCCGACCAGCCGCAGCGCGTCGAGGGCCCACCCGATCTGCCACCGCAGCGGCGGCAGCTGCGAGGCCGCCAGCACCGCCTGCGCACCGGGCAGGCTGACCGCGCGCAGCAGCGGCGTCACGTCCGGGCCCGCCCCGCCGGTGCCGACCAGCACGAGGCGCTCGGTCCGGTCGGGGTACTGGTAGGCGAACTGCATGGCGACGCCACCGCCCAGCGAGTGCCCCACCAGCGTCGCGCGCGGGATACCGAGGACGCCGAGCAGGTCCCGCACGCCGTTGGCGTAGGCGGCGACGGAGTAGTCCGCGCGGGGCTTGTCCGAGTGCCCGTGCCCCAGCAGGTCGGGGGCGATCACCAGGTGCCGCCGGGCCAGCGCGGGGAACACCGCCTCCCATGTCGCCGAGCTGTCCCCGATGCCGTGCACGAGCACCACCGCCGGCCCGGACCCGGCCACCCGGAACGCCCGCCGGTAGCCGTGCACGGTGCGGAACCGCAGCTCCGAGTCCCGCGGCGGCACGACGCCGAGCCGGTCGCCGACCGGTGCCGGGCGCGAGGTGGGGGCCGCCATCGGACCGACGGTAGGACCGCGGCGTTACCCCGGTGTTGCCGTCGGCGAACGGCGCCACGGCACCTAGGGTCGGCGGCGTGAGCGAGCGTTACCGGGTCGTCCCGGCGTCCTACGTCCTGCTGCTGCGCGGCACCGGTGAGCGCACCGAGGTGCTGCTCCAGCTGCGTGCCGGCACCGGGTTCATGGACGGCCACTGGGCCGCCGCCGCGGCCGGACACGTCGAGGCCGGCGAGGACGCGGCCGCCGCCGCGGTGCGCGAGGCCAGGGAGGAGCTCGGCGTCACCGTCGACCCCGCCGACCTGGTCCCGCTCACGGCCGTGCACCGCACCGGGCACACCGGGGACCCGGTCGACGAACGCGTCGACTTCTTCTTCACCTGCCGTCGCTGGACCGGCGAGCCACGCCGCGCCGAGGACGGGAAGACCGCGGGCCTGGACTGGTTCGCTCTCGCCGACCTGCCCGCCGACACGGTCCCGCACGAACGCGCGGTGCTCGACGCCCTGTGCGACGGTGACGTGGCCGCGGTCCGCAGCCACGGCTTCCGGTAGCGGCCTACTCCGGGTCGACGAGCTGGATCTCGACGGTGACGTCCGGGCTGTCGCTGTCGTCGGGGTCGATCGCCCAGTGCAGCACCCAGTCGACCTCGTAGTCGTCGCGCCGCCGGCCGGGCGGGGCGAAGTTGACCCACTCGCCGGCCCGGGGGAGCGTCTGGAACAGCCGGACGAAGTCGGGCTGCTGCCCGATCCTCACCCGCGCAGTGATCGGTGTCTGCGACGACGGGGAGCCCACGGCCCGAGATGCTGCCCGACCGGATCCCCGCGCGCCACGCCCCGTCCGCAGGCGGTTCAGGGTCGGACGGCGCCCAGGAACCAGCGGTCCACCGAGAACGGCTCGTCGCCGCAGGACGCGACGCCCGCCGCCCACGCGTCGACCTCGGCCCGGGTGAGCCCGCACCGGCCCGGCGCGGCCTCGGCGACCATCTCCCGCAGCGCGGCGCCGTAGCCGGTGGAGGCCGGCCCGCGCATCGGCATCCGGCGCGTCCACTCCCCGTCGAACCCGGCGCGCTGCAACAGCGGGCCCAGCTCGTAGGGCAGCCGTGACCGCGGCACCGTGCTGCACCACGCGTCGCGGATGCGGCGGTGCCGGTCCTGTCCCGGCCCGGGCCAGTGCAGCGAGGTCCAGTCCGTGTCCAGCACGAGCAGCCGCCCACCCGGGCGCAGGACCCGGTACAGCTCGGTGACGGCGGCCGGCAGGTCGTCGACGAACTCCAGGACCTGCAGGCAGGCCACGGCGTCGTACGGACCGCCGGGCAGCGAGCCCGGACCGGCCAGTGCGCGCTGGGTGACGACGGCACGGGTGCCGCACCGGCGTCGTGCCAGCGTCACCATCACCGGGTCCGGGTCGACCCCCGTGGCCCCCGGGCCGACGGCTCTGGCGACGTCGTCGAGCAGCTGTCCGGGTCCGGTCCCGACGACCAGGATCTGCTCGCCGGCCCGCGGGCCCAGCAGCTCCAGGGTCCGTTCCCGTTCGATCCGGGCCTCGGGGGTGTCGTAGGTGTCCGCGACCCTCCGTGCGCTCGCGGCGTCGACCGGCAGCATTCCGGCTCCCGTCTCAACCGCCGGTGTAGCGCGCCGACTCGATCAGCGCCTCCACCGACTCCGGTGGCACTCGGAACGAGCGCCCGAACCGCACCGCCGGGAGCTCCCCGGAGTGCACCAGCCGGTACACCGTCATCCGGGAGACCCGCATCCGGTCCGCCACCTCTGCCACGGTGAGGAACGGCGCGTCCTGCCCGGACCGTTGCTCCGGGATCCCTGCCGCCATGCTGCGTCCCTCCTTCGCCGACCCGCCCCCAGGCCGACCTCTGATCACCGAACGCAGGGACGGTAGCGCGGATCGGGCCACCCTCCCGGTGCGATCGTGTACCACCCTCGGGTGGACTGTCCGGAAAATGTCGACTGTCGGTGCCCGGCCCGACACGTGGGGTGATGATGTGCCTCGCAGGAGGGTGCGGCGCCCCCGGATCCCGTCATCTATCGTCGGGCGGTGACCGCCGCTTCCACCGTGACCGATGACGACCCGGACGGCGACTGGACCGCGCCGGGCGTGTTCCGCAGCGCCCCCGGGGTGTACCGGATCCCGCTGCCGCTGCCGCAGGACGGGCTGCGGGCGGTGAACGTCTACGCACTCGCCGACGACACCGGCTGGACCCTGATCGACTCCGGCTGGGCGATCGACGAGGCCCGCGACCTGCTGGGCAAGGCGCTGGCGGCGCTGGGCTCCGGCTTCGGCGACGTCCGCCGCTTCCTGGTCACCCACGCCCACCGCGACCACTACACGCTGGCCTCGGTGCTGCGCCGCGAGTACGGCACCCGGGTGCTGCTCGGGGCGGGGGAGCGCCCGAACCTGGAGGTCATCACCGACCCGGCCCGGCCGCCGGGCGAACCCGACCGGTCCCGGCTGCTGCGTGCCGGTGCCGCCGGCATCGTCGACGAGCTCGGCCGGGCCGGGCCGTGGCCGCGTCCGCTCCCCGAGGAGTGGGAGGCCCCCGACGAGTGGATCGCCGACCGCGCCGCCATCGCCGTCGCCGACCCGGCCGGCACACGCACCCTGACCGCGGTGGAGACCCCGGGGCACACCCGTGGGCACCTCGTGTTCGCCGACGAGGCCCACGAGCTGCTGTTCGCCGGGGACCACGTGCTGCCCCGGATCACCCCGTCGATCGGCCTGCAGCCGTCGCCGGTGGCGAGCCCGCTCGGGCAGTTCCTCGACTCGCTGCGCCTGGTCCGGTCCCGGCCGGACGCGACCCTGCTGCCTGCGCACGGCCCGGTCGGTGGCGGCGCGCACGCCCGCGTCGACGAGCTGCTGGCCCACCACGAGGTCCGGCTCGCCCAGTGCCGCGACGCCGTCGCCGCGGGCCATCCGACCGCCGACGCGGTCGCCCGGGTCCTGCGCTGGACCCGGCGGGAACGTCGGCTGGAGGACATGGACCTGTTCAACCGGACCCTCGCGGTCCTGGAGACCGGGGCGCACCTCGACGTGCTCGCCGACCACGGTGAGCTGCGCCGGACCGAGATTCCCGACGCCGCCACCGGGGTCGCCGTCGCCACCTACACGGCCTGACCCGCGCGCCGGGCCGCGACACGCCGCGCACCGTTCACCCGGTAGTCGTGTCGGGGTGGCTCCCCGGAGCGGAATCGGGCAGAGTGAGGTCACCGGAGTCCACTCACGCCACGGAGGTCACCACACCCACACCCAGCACATCTGTACCGCGGGTCCCAGCACCGACCGCGCTGCGCCGAGGACGTAGGGGAAGACGATCCTCGTCGACGACAGCGGAGGTTGGCAGTGAGCACACGCGGAGTGGTGTTCGTCCACTCGTCGCCGACTGCGGTCTGTCCGCACGTCGAGTGGGCGCTCTCGGGCGTTCTCGGAACGCGGGTTTCCCTCGAGTGGTCCGCGCAGCCGGTGGTGTCCGGTCAGATGCGGGCCGAGTGCACCTGGAGCGGTCCCGCCGGTAGCGGCGGGGCGCTCGCGGGGGCGCTGAGGGCCTGGTCGATGCTGCGGTTCGAGGTGACCGAGGAACCGAGCCCCGGCGTGGACGGGGAGCGGTTCATGCACGTCCCCGGCCTCGGCATGTGGCACGGACGCACCAGCGCCAACGGCGACGTCGTGCTGCCCGAGGACCAGCTGCGCACGGTCATGGCCGAGCACGGTGGCGCCGGGCTGTCCCGGCGTCTCGACCAGCTGCTGGGCACCGCCTGGGACGACGAGCTGGAGTCCTTCCGCTTCGCCGGCGACGGCGCGGCGGTGACGCTGCTGACCCACCGGGTCGGCTGAGCCGGCCCGGGCCGGGCAGACTGTCGTCCCATGGGGGGCGAGGAGTGAACGGCCGGGCCGCGATCACGGTCGGCGTCCTGCTGGTGGCGCTGGTGGCCGTCGGCGGTGTCGCGTGGACGGTGTCCGGGACGACCCGCTCCGGCGTCGCCCCCGCGTCCGCGCCGCAGACGGTGCCCGACGACGGTGCGGGCAGCAGCGAGGTGACCATCAGCGCGGGCGCCGCCGAGCACCCGGCAGCCCAGCTGGTGATGCAGCAGGTGCAGCTCTACTTCAACGCGGTCAACGGCCGCGACCACGCGACCTGGACCCGCGTGGTGAACCCCGAGACCGCCGACCGGCAGCCCCGCGAGGCGTGGCTGGAGGGGATCGGGTCCACCGTCGACGGCACCATCCGCATCGACCGGATCGACTCCACGCCCGGCGGCGGTGTGCTCGCCCTGGTCCGCTTCATCAGCGTCCAGGACCCGAACGACGGACCGCCCGGCCTGCACGTCGGCCGGATCTGCTGGCAGGTCGCGTTCCCGATGGCGGGCTCGCCGCCGCGGATGGACGTCGGCGACCCCGACGGGATCCTGCGCGCCCCCTGCTGAGAGGGCCCCGTGCGGGTCCCCGACCGGGGACCCGCACGCCAGGTGTCAGGCCTTGGTGAACACCAGCGAGGCGTTGTGCCCGCCGAAGCCGAACGAGTTGTTGACCGCGGCGTCCACGGTCATCTTCCTCGGCTCGCCCGCGACGACGTCCAGCTCGACCTTCGGGTCCTTGTCGGTGAGGTTGAGCGTCGCGGGGATGATGTCGTCGCGCACGCTGAGCAGCGCGATGATCCCCTCGACGGCCCCGGCCCCGCCCACGAGGTGCCCGAGCGCCGACTTCGGCGCGGTCAGCACCGGGTGGTCGCCGAACGCCCGCCGCACGGCCGTCGCCTCGCCCACGTCGCCGACCACCGTGGAGGTGGCGTGGCAGTTGACGTGGACGATGTCCGAGGCGGTCAGGCCGGCCCCGGCCACCGCCTTCTGCATCGCCCGGATCTGGCCCTCGCCCTCGGGGTCGGGCCCGGTGATGTGGTAGGCGTCGGACGTCATGCCGACACCGGCGAGGCGGCCGTGCACGGTGGCACCGCGGGCCTTCGCGAACTCCTCGCGCTCGAGCACGAGCACGCCCGAGCCCTCACCGAGGACGAAGCCGTCCCGCCCGGTGTCGAACGGCCGGGAGGCGCCCTCCGGGTCGTCGTTGCGGGTGGACAGCGTCCGCGACTGCACGAACCCGGCCACGGTGATCGGCACGATGCAGGACTCGGCGCCGCCCGCGAGGACGACGTCGACCTCCCCGTCGCGCAGCAGCTTGTAGGCCCAGGCCAGGGCCTCGGCGCCGGTGGCGCACGCCGAGGCGGGGGAGTGCACCCCGCCCTTGGCCTTGTACTCCAGGCTCACGAGCGCAGCCGGCCCGTTGGGCATGAGCATCGGCACGGTCAGCGGCGAGACCTTGCGCAGCCCGTGCTCCTCGAGCAGGTCGTCCTGCGCGAGCAGCGTCGGTGCGCCGCCGATGCCCGCGCCGATGACGACGGCGAGCCGCTCGGCCTCGACCGCGGCCCCGTCCTCGCCCGGGACCGGGCCGAGTCCGGCGTGCGCCCAGGCCTCCTTGGCCGCGACCACCGCGACCTGCTCGCACCGGTCCATCCGGCGGGCCTGCACACGGGGCAGGATCTCGGTGGGCTCCACGGCGAGCTGGGCCGAGATGGACACCGGCAGGTCGAACCGCTCGACCCAGTCGGCCCGGGTGGCTCCGACCCCGGACTTCCCGGCGAGCAGCGCCTCCCAGGTGGAGGCGGCGTCCCCGCCGAGCGGGGTGGTGGCCCCGAAACCGGTGACGACCACTCCGTCGGTCATGACGTCTCCTTCTCCCCGGCGGGCAGCTGCACGCCGGTACCGATCACTGGTGCTTGGCGATGAAGTCGACGGCGTCGCCGACGGTCTTCAGCTCGGCGAGCTGGTCGTCCGGGATCTTGGCGCCGAACTTGTCCTCGGCCTGCACGGCGATCTCCACCATCGACAGCGAGTCGATGTCCAGGTCGTCCACGAAGGACTTCTCGGGGGTCACCTCGGCGGTGTCGATGCCGGCGACCTCCTCGACGATCTCGGCCAGCCCGGTGAGGATCTCGGCGTTGTCAGCCACGATGGTTCTCCTTGCGCGATGGTTGGGTGCGGGTGCCAGGTCGGGGTGCCCGGTCAGGGGCAGACGACGACCTGTCCGGCGTAGGACAGTCCTGCGCCGAAGCCTACGAGGAGCAGCACGTCGCCGGACCGTACCCGGCCGGCCGTGCGCATGTGGTCCAGCGCCATCGGGATGGACGCGGACGAGGTGTTGCCGGAGTGCACGATGTCGTCGGCGACGACCATGTCCTCCCGGGCGCCCTTCTGGCGCAGCTTCTTGGCGACGGCCTCGACGATGCGGAGGTTCGCCTGGTGCGGGATCAGCACGTCGATGTCGGCGGGGGTGAGCCCGGCGCGCTCGATCGCCCCCAGCGCGACCGGTGCGATCGCCGTCGTCGCCCAGCGGAAGACCGCCTGGCCCTCCTGGTGCAGCTTGTTCGTGCTCTCGCCGAGGATCCGGATCGTGGACGCGATGTCACCCGCGCTGCCCCAGACGACCGGACCGACACCCACCTCGTCGGGGCTCTCCGCCGGGCCCAGCAGGGCGGCGCCCGCGCCGTCGGCGAAGATGATGCAGGTCGACCGGTCGTCCCAGTCGACCCAGTCCGACAGCTTCTCCGCGCCGATGACCAGCACGTGCCGGGCGGAGCCGGCGCGGATCATGTCCGCGGCGACGGCGACGCCGTAGCTGAAGCCCGCGCACGCGGCGTTGAGGTCGAACGCGGCGACGCCGTTCGCGCCGACCCCGGTGGCGACCTGGGCCGCGGCGTTCGGGATCGGGTTCGGCATGGTGCAGGTCGCGACGACGACGGCGTCGAGCCCGGCCGGGTCGAACCCCGCGTCCTTCAGCGCCGCCGTCCCGGCCTCGACCGCCATGTCCGGCAGCAGGGTGCCGGCGTCGGCGATGCGCCGCTCGGCGATGCCGACGCGGCTGCGGATCCACGCGTCGTCGGTCTCCACCCGCTTCGCCAGGTCGGCGTTGGTGACGACGTGCTCCGGCTGGAAGCTGCCGACGCCCAGGATGCGGGCTCCGGCGACGGTGTCGGCCAGTCGCATGCGGCTCACTTCCCGTGCTCGGCGATCAGGTCGACGGCGGCGTCGAGCTGCTCGGGGGTCTTGAGGGCCAGCGTCGGGGTGCCCTTGACCGCGCGCTTGACGAGCCCGGTCAGCGTCGCGCCCGGGGGCAGCTCGAGGGTCGCGCCCGTCCCGTGGTCGGCGAGGGTCTGCATGCAGGCGTCCCAGCGAACGGGCCGGGTGACCTGTGCGACGAGCCGGCGCAGCGCCTCGGCGCCGGTGTCGACGGTCCCGCCGTCGGCGTTGGAGAGCAGGGTGAGCGTCGGGTCCGACACCGGCACCGACGACGCGTGGGTCTCCAACGCGGCGCGTGCGGGCTCCATGTGCGCGGTGTGGAACGCCCCGGCGACCGGGAGCGCCTTCACCCGCGCCTTCTCCGGCGGCGACGCGACGAGCTCGGTGATCGCCTCCTTCGTCCCGGCGGCGACGATCTGGCCCGCCCCGTTGCGGTTGGCCGGATCGAGCCCCAGCTCGGCGAGGCGGGCCAGCACGACCTCCTCCTCGCCGCCGAGCACGGCGGCCATCGAGGTCGGCGCGACGGCGCAGGCGGCGGCCATCTCGCGGCCGCGGACCCCCGCGAGGGCGACGGCGGCGTCCTCGGTCAGCACGCCCGCGATCGCGCAGGCGGTGATCTCGCCGATCGAGTGCCCGGCGACGACGGTCCCGGACGGCAGCTCGACCCGCTCGCGCAGGCGGCGCGCGGCCAGCAGACCCAGTGTGACGATCAACGGCTGGGTGACCGCGGTGTCGGTGATCTCCTCCGCATCGGCGGTGGTGCCGAGGCGCGTCAGGTCGAGCCCCACGACGTCGGACCAGCCGGCGACGGCCTCCGCCGCGGCCGGGTCCTCCAGCCACGGAGCGAGCATGCCGGGGGTCTGGGCCCCCTGGCCGGGTGCGAGCAGGGCGATCACGAGGACATCACACACCTCTCGGGGTCGGGGCCGGGATACCGGTTACGACGAAGTCGGACCACCGAAGTTGTAGGAAACCTACGACACGCAGGTGTGACCGGGGCCTCGTTACCGATCCGTAGGGGCCGGTGTTTGTAGGGTTCACGACAACGCCCCGCCCGCCGGGACACGGACGCCGTCGACCTCCGGATCATGCTCCCCGGTCGGGTCCAGGGGAGTGAGCGGGGTGTGCGCGGCGACGGCCGGCCCGTCGGACGCGCGGGCGGTGCGGTCCGCGACGAGCGCGGCACGCAGCACGAACGCCTCCCGCGGGTCGGTGGGGGAGCGTCCGACGAGCTCGCCGATGCGCCGCAGCCGGTAGCGCACCGTGTTGGGGTGCACGTACAGCGCGCGGGCGCAGCCCTCCAGGCTCGCCCCGCCCTCCAGGTAGGCGGCCAGGGTGCGCAGCAGCTCGCCACCGGTGTCGTGGAGCGGGGCCAGGACCTCCTCGGCGAGCCGGCGCCGCGCCGCCGGGTCGCCGTGCAGGGCCCGCTCCGGCAGCAGGTCGGCGGCGTCGACCGGGCGTGGTGCGTCGGGGTGCCCCGGGGCCGCGGCCAGTCCGGCCAGCGCCTCGGCGACGGCGCCGCCCGCGGTGGCCAGGTCGGTGCTGGGCGGTCCGGAGACGACCGGTCCGGGCCCGAAGTGCCTGGCGACCTCCGCGAGCACCCGCGCGGTGACCGCGCTCGTCCCCGGCGCCGGCCCGCGACCGGCCGGCGCCCGGCGTGCGGAGGTGGTCTCGGCGAGCCGGTCGGCGACCCGGCGCGCGGGCCGCCCGGTCAGGTGCAGCAGGACCACCAGCCGGCGTCCCTGGACGCCGACGAGCACGTCGTGGCCGAGCCGCGCGGCGACCCGGCGCAGCTCCACGATCAGCTGCGGGGACTCCGGGCCGGACCCGGGTGCGGAGCCGACCAGGCAGTGCACCGGGGCGGCCGGGTCCCAGCCGAGCGCGGCGGCCCGGGAGACGAGCGCGCCGTCGGTGTCGCCGCGCAGCACGGCGTCGACGACGAGTGCCTCCAGCCGGGCGTCCCAGGCGCCGCGGGACTCCGCGGCCCCGGCGTACACGGTGGCGGCGGCGAAGGCGATCTCCCGGCCGAAGCGCAGCACGGCCTCGGTCAGCTCGTGGCGCTCGGCGTCGTCGGCGAGCGGGGGCAGGTGCTCCTCGAACACGTCGGCGGCGATGCGCACGAGCTCGACGGTCTGGCGCAGGCTGATCCGCCGGGCCAGGTCGCGCGGCGCGATCCGGAACGCCTCGGCGGTCAGCGGGGTGGTGCGGTCGGGTTCGCGCAGCCAGGACACGAAGTTCGCGACGCCGGTCTGGGTCACCAGGGCCACGCCGGCGCGCTGGTCGGCGGGCAGCCGGGCGAACCACGAGCAACGCCGCTCCATCTCCGCCAGGCAGGCCGCGGCCAGCCGGGACGAGGCGAGCTCGAGGCGGCGCAACGTCGCGTCCGCGATCGGGTGGCGGTGCACGTCGGGCAGCATGACACGACGATGGATGCACTCACAGGACACGTCACGCTCCGGCGCGCGGATTCGCGGGCGCGCACGCGGACCGGCTGGCTCGACTCGTGGCACAGCTTCTCCGCCGGCGCGCACTACGACCCGGCCAACACCCACTTCGGCCTGCTCCTGCTGCACAACGAGGACCGGCTCGTCCCGGGGCGCGGCTACGACGAGCACCCGCACCGCGACACCGAGATCCTCACCTGGGTCCTCGACGGCGAGCTGGAGCACCGCGACAGCGCCACCGGGCGGACCGCGCGGGTCGGGCCGGGCGGGGTGCAGTACCTGGGTGCCGGGTCGGGTGTGCGCCACTCCGAGCACGCGACGCCGCACGGGGGCGTGCGGTTCGTGCAGATGTGGGTGGTGCCCGAGGAGCCCGGCGGCGACCCGCGCCACCTCGTGCGGGAGGCGGACGACCGGGCGCACGGGGACACGGTCGTCCTCGCCTCGGGTCTGGCACGGCACCGCGAGGCGACACTGCTGCCGCTGCGTCAGCGCGCGGCGGCGCTGTCGGTGGCACGGCTCGCGCCGGGGTCGGCGACGGTGCTGCCGACCGCCCCGTTCGTGCACGCGTTCGTGGCACGCGGGGACGCGACGCTGGAGGACGTGCCCGGTGACGCGCTCGCCACCGGCGACGCGGCCAGGGTCGTCGACGACGGCGGCCGGCGGGTCACCGCCGGACCGGCCGGGGCCGAGCTCCTGGTGTGGGAGATGCACGCGGCGCTGGGGTGGTGACACCCGGGCGCCGCGGAAGCGGCCGGGGCGCGGGCCTCGGCCGGTGCGGGCTGCTGCCGGTCACCGCGCCGGGCGGGTGACCGGGCGGCTCAGAGCGGCGTGACCGCGCTGGCCTGCGGCCCCTTCTGCCCCTGCTCGATGTCGAACGAGACGCGCTGGCCCTCGTCGAGGCTCTTGTAGCCGTTCGTCTGGATTGCCGAGTAGTGCACGAACACGTCCGCACCACCACCGTCGGGGGCGAGGAAGCCGTAGCCCTTCTCGCTGTTGAACCACTTGACGGTGCCTTCTGCCATTACCGCTCCCTGGAGATCATCGGCCCGGAGCACTCCGCCCCGGACCGCGGGCCAGCGGCGCACACGGTCGACGCCCTGGTCAGGACGGCGAGTCGCGAGGACGAGTGATCACCGCCACCGCCGTCGCGCGGAGCCTATCGTGATCTGCGCCGCCCTGGGAGGGGCGAAAACGGACGACGGCCCGCCTCCGGTGGGGGAGGCGGGCCGTCGCGGGCCGGGTGGGGTCAGGCGGCCCCGCCGTCGCCGATCTGCGGGCCGGCGGCCTGCGGGTCGTCGATCTTGTAGCCGGCTGCGGCCTCGGCCGCGGTCTCGGTCTTCACCAGGCCCTGCTTCGCCAGCAGCGACAGCGCGCCGACGACGATGGACTCGGCGTCGACCGCGAAGTGGCGGCGCACGGCCGGACGGGTGTCGGACAGCCCGAACCCGTCGGTGCCCAGCGACAGGAACGGCGCCGGGGACCACTGGCGGATCTGGTCGGGGACCGCGCGCATCCAGTCCGAGACCGCCACGACCGGGGCCTCGCCGTTGTCGCCCTCGGCCAGCTTCTGGGTCACGTAGGGCACGACCGGCTCGTCACCGGGCTTGAGCAGGTTGGCGTGCTCGGCGTCGACGCCGTCGCGGCGCAGCTCGCCCCACGACGTCACCGACCAGACCTCGGCACGGACGTCCCACTCGTCGGAGAGCATCTTCTGTGCGGTCAGCGCCCACGGCAGCGAGACGCCGGAGGCGAGCAGCCGCACCACCGGGCCGGTGCCCTCGGGAGCCGGGGCGAAGCGGTACATGCCGCGCAGGATGCCCTCGCGGTCCACGTTCTCCGGCTCGGCCGGCTGACGGTAGGGCTCGTTGTAGACCGTCAGGTAGTAGATGACGTTCTCGGGCTTCTCGCCGACCATCCGGCGCAACCCGTCCTGGACGATGTGCGCGACCTCGAAGGAGAACGCCGGGTCGTAGGCGACGACGGCCGGGTTGGTCGCCGCGAGCAGCAGCGAGTGGCCGTCGTTGTGCTGCAGACCCTCACCGGTCAGCGTGGTGCGACCGGCCGTGGCACCGACGAGGAAGCCGCGGGCCATCTGGTCCGAGGCGGCCCAGATCGAGTCGCCGGTCCGCTGGAACCCGAACATCGAGTAGAAGACGTAGACCGGGATCATCGGCTCGTCGTGGGTGGCGTAGGACGTGCCCGCCGCGGTGAACGACCCGACCGAACCGGCCTCGTTGATGCCCTCGTGCAGGATCTGGCCCTGCTCGGACTCCTTGTAGGCGAGCATCAGGTCGGCGTCGACCGAGGTGTAGTTCTGGCCGTTCGGGTTGTAGATCTTCTGGCTCGGGAACATCGAGTCCATACCGAAGGTACGGGCCTCGTCCGGGATGATCGGCACGAAGCGCGCGCCGATCTCCTTGTCCTTGATGAGCTCGCGCAGCAGCCGGACGAACGCCATCGTCGTGGCGACCTCCTGCTTGCCGGACCCCTTCTTGACGAAGTCGTAGACCTTGTCGCCGGGGAGCACCAGCGGCTTGCTGGCGGTCCGGCGCGACGGCAGCGGCCCGCCCAGCTGGCGACGGCGCTCGCGCAGGTACTGGATCGCCTCGTCCTTCTCGCCCGGGTGGTAGTACGGCGGCAGGTACGGGTCGGCCTCGAGCTGCTTGTCGGTGATGGGGATGCGCTGCTCGTCGCGGAACTGCTTGAGGTCGTCGAGCGTGAGCTTCTTCATCTGGTGGGTGGCGTTGCGGCCCGCGAAGTGCGTGCCCAGGCCGTAGCCCTTGATGGTCTTGGCCAGGATGACGGTCGGCTGGCCGTGGTGCGCGGTCGCCGCGGCGTAGGCAGCGTGCACCTTGCGGTAGTCGTGGCCGCCGCGCTTGAGCTTCCAGATCTCGGCGTCGCTCATCGGCTCGACGAGGGACTTGGTGCGCGGATCGCGGCCGAAGAAGTGGTCGCGGACGTAGGCGCCGTCGTTGGCCTTGTAGGTCTGGAAGTCGCCGTCCGGCGTGGTGTTCATCAGGTTGATCAGGGCGCCGTCGCGGTCGCCGTGCAGCAGGGCGTCCCACTCGCGGCCCCAGATGACCTTGATGACGTTCCAGCCGGCGCCCCGGAAGAACGCCTCCAGCTCCTGGATGATCTTGCCGTTGCCGCGGACCGGGCCGTCGAGGCGCTGCAGGTTGCAGTTGACGACGAAGTTCAGGTTGTCCAGGCCCTCGTTGGCCGCGACGTGGATCAGGCCGCGCGACTCGGGCTCGTCCATCTCGCCGTCGCCGAGGAAGGCCCACACCTGCTGCTGCGAGGTGTCCTTGATGCCGCGGCCGCTCAGGTAGCGGTTGAACCGCGCCTGCATGATCGCGTTCATCGGGCCGATGCCCATCGAGACCGTGGGGAACTCCCAGAAGTCCGGCATCAGGCGCGGGTGCGGGTACGACGGCAGGCCGCCGCCCGGGCCGGCGTGGCTGAGCTCCTGGCGGAAGCCGTCGAGGCGGTCCTCGGACAGGCGCCCCTCGAGGAACGCGCGGGCGTAGATGCCGGGGGAGGCGTGGCCCTGGATGTAGATCTGGTCGCCGCCGCCCGGGTGCTCCTTGCCGCGGAAGAAGTGGTTGAAGCCGACTTCGTACAGGGTCGCCGACGAGGCGTAGGACGAGATGTGCCCGCCGACGCCGATGCCCGGCCGCTGCGCGCGGTGCACGGTCATTGCGGCGTTCCAGCGCACCCAGCGCCGGTAGGTGCGCTCGACGTCCTCGTCGCCGGGGAACCACGGCTCACGGTCGGTCGGGATGGTGTTGACGTAGTCCGTCGCGGTCAGCGACGGGACGCCCACGTGCTTCTCGCGGGCGCGCTGCAGCATCGTCAGCATGAGGTAGCGGGCGCGCTGGCGGCCGGCGTTGTCGAGGACCGCGTCGAAGGACTCCAGCCACTCGGCCGTCTCCTCCGGGTCGATGTCCGGGAGGTGGGCTGCCAACCCGTCCCGGATGACGTTGACGCGGCGCGGCTCCCCGTTGTCGGTGGTGCCGGCCCTGCTGCTCTGCGCGGTCAAGGGTTCTCCCTGCCTGATTCCGTCGGTGGCCGGGATCGCCCGGCCCTGTCGTACCCGCCGCCGGCATGTGGGCGACGTCGCCGGCCGGACTCGGCAGTCGTGGCCGTGGCTCGGTCCATCGTGCCTGTTCCGGCGCGGTCCCGAAACTCGTCGTTCACGAAGTCGGGCTCTTGCCGCGAGGATAGGTACTACTCGTACGTAACTGAACGGAGGGCGGGGTGACCTGCGCGTCACCGGGGCGCGAACCCGGGGGCCGGTTGCATCCGGTCGGGCCCCCGTGATCGGATGCCCCATCCGATTTCGCGCGAAGGGTGGCGCCCGCACGCGGAACCGAAGACGATGGACTGCGTGAGCAGCGTGAAAGGGGAACGAGTGGTGACCGCGGCAGATGCCGGTGCGTCCGACATCGCGGCAAAGCTCGGCATCGAGCCGGGCACGATCGTCCAGGAGCTCGGGTACGACACCGACATCGACGACCAGGTCAGAGAGGCCGTCGAGGACACGACCGGTGAGGAGCTCCTCGACGAGGACGCCCAGGAGGTCATCGACGTCGTGCTCCTGTGGTTCCGCGACGGGGACGGCGACCTGATCGACACCCTGGTCGACGCCCGAACGCCCCTCTCGGACGAGGGATTCGTGTGGGTCCTGACACCCAAGACCGGCCGTGACGGCCACATCCAGCCCTCCGAGATCGCCGAGGCGGCTCCGACCGCCGGGCTGTCGCAGACGTCCAACGCGACGCTCGGGGACGACTGGGTGGGGTCGAAGCTCGTGCCGCCGAAGCAGGGGAAGGGCAAGCGCTGAGCCCAGTCGTCGAGGGCGCGGTCGCCCCGGACTTCGAGCTCCCCGACCAGAATCGGCAGCCGGTCTCGCTGGCGTCGGTGCTCGGGTCGGGGCGCTCGGCCCTGCTCGTCTTCTACCCGTTCGCGTTCTCCGGGATCTGTGGCGGGGAGCTCGAGGCCGTGCAGTCGAGGGTCGGGGACTTCCAGAACTCCTCGGTCCAGGTGCTGGCGATCTCCTGCGACCCGACGTTCTCGCTGGCGGCCTGGGCCACGTCCGCGGGGTTCGGGTTCCCGCTGCTGTCGGACTTCTGGCCGCACGGGGCCGTGGCGTCGTCCTACGGGGTGTTCGACACCGCGAAGGGGATGGCGTTGCGGGGGACGTTCCTGGTCCGACCGGACGGCACCGTCTCGTTCACCGAGGTGAACCGGCCGGGGGAGCCGCGGGACCAGGACGGGTGGCGGCGGGCGCTGGCGGCCGTGTGAAGATGTCCGTCCCGGGCGCATAGCTCAGCGGGAGAGCACTCGGTTTACACCCGAGCGGTCGTAGGTTCGATCCCTACTGCGCCCACTCATCTGACCAGCTGGTTCACCACACCCTCGTCGGGGTGATCGAGCCCGGTCCGCGCCAGGAGGCCCGTGCCGAGGCCGCGCGGACGCGGCTCCTCGACGCCGTCGACGAACAGCGCAGCCCCCGCACGAGCGCGACGCTGGACCAGCTGCTCGACCGGTACCTGTGGAGCCCCTGGACGTCGGCGCGACAACGGGCCGGGCCTACACCCGGTATCTGGAGCTGCACGTCCGCCCGTTCCTGGGCGGACGAAGGTCGCCGCTGTCGGGGCGGAGGCGCGGGCAGCGCTGTCGTGCCCGCTGGACTCGCTGTACGCCGAGCTGCGTCGCTGCCGGGACCACTGCTCGGGGTCGGCGTAGCGCGTCCATCACCGGACGCCGCGGGAGCACGAGTGCGACGGCCGGTGCCGTCCGCACCGCTGCCGCCCGCTCGCGCCGGCGACGATCCGGCACCTCCACTTCGTGCTGAACGGTGCGTACTCGCGTGGGCGCGGTGTCAGCGTAGCTGTACTCGGGGGCGCAGATGCCGAAGCAGATCGAGTCCGGGGCAATGACGGTGGGGTGGGCACCTTCCTAGGGGCAAGGCGTTGGCCGCGGAGCAGGGGCTCGCGCCGAGCACGGTGCACCAGGCATCCGAACTGCTGCGGGGGCGTTCTCGTCGGGGAGCCGGGGCGAGCGGCCGATCGTTGTCGCGCCGTCGACTGGGGAAGAGAATGTGGCTGCCGGGGGAGCCCTGGCCCACCTCTGCCTTGAATGAGCTTCCGTCCCGCCGTGAGCGTTCTGCTCTGTCGAGGGCGTTGCGACGCGGCGATCCGATCCCGGTCGCACAACGCGGCCTGGCCCTGCGGGTTGGTCGCGAGCAGACCCGGCTGAGCTGGCACTACCCAATACTCGTCATTGTCTGGGCGCTCAACGCCGTCAACCGGGATGGCTGGGATCGCGGTACTTGCACCTCGGGCTCGTCGCCGGTTGGCTCGCTCTGTTGGGCTACATGGTGTGGGTCGTCCGTCGGATGCGCGCCCGTGTCCGGGAACTGGAGAGCGAAGCATGACCACGGTGTGTCTGCCCATTCCCATCGTTTCGGCCGCGCCCTAGTTGTGATTGCGGTGGCCCTTCCCGTTCTGGTTTCCTCTGATCGGGATCGGTGCTCCTGGCGCCGCGCGGCCTATCGTCGTACCTATGGGCGCGTGGGGTACCGGCTTGTTCTCCAGTGATCTGGCGTGCGATGTACGTGATGAGTACCGGGAACTGCTCTCCGGCAAGGTGTCGGATGAGGAAGCGGAAACCCGCATCATCGCGGAGTATGCAGAGATCGAGGAGGACGACGTCCCCGAGTTCTGGATCGCGTTCGCGATGACTCAATTCAAGGTCGGGCGACTCAGCAGCGAAGTCCGCGAGCGAGCGGCGCGTTTCATGGCGAACGGATCGGACCTGGTGCGCTGGGAAGACTTCGGACCCAGGACGGTCGATCGACGCCGGGCAGTTCTGAAGAGAGTGGCCGAGCAGATTGCAGGCGAGCAGTCAGCACGGAGAACGATCCGCCGCGAATGGCGATACGAAACCGATCTCGAAGCGGGCGACGTTCTGGAGTATATGTCAGAAAGCGGCAGGGTGGCACTCTTTCGTGTCGTCGCAGTTCGTGAGGAGTACGGTAGATCTCCGCTCCTGCAGCGCCTCGACTTCGCCGGCGATATGAGTCCAAGTCTGTCGGAGATCGAGGCGCTCCCGAACCGGTCGCACTCCGCACAGTCTCGCTATCGGTACGCGGCAACCTCAGTCGTCAAGTATCGGAAGCGTGACCTGGACTGGTGCGACGTCGGGTTTCGACGACTCGGAAGGACGGCTGTACGTGCAGACGACGAGAGGTTCGTCCTCTGCTGGGAATTGCAGTGGGATCAGCTCTCGGTGGACCTCGAAGCTGTACTGACCGGCGCCGCGTCTGGCGATGAGTTCGCGAGACGCTGAGGATGCGCCCGGCCGTTACTGGCGTCTTCCGCGGCTCCGCGTCTGGCGGGTCGATACCCTCGGTGGAACCTTTTGTCGATCAGCGGATTGTCATCGCCGTGGCCCCTTGTGGGACTCCCAACGCATCGCGGGGGAGGTCACGTCCGCTGACGTGGTGGACGAAGACGGCTACCTCGTGAGCCTTCGTCGGTCAAACTACGCGGTGATCGCGGTCGTGGTCATCACCTCCTGCTCGACTGTGCCGGCCTCGGGTGGTGCGGGCGCTGCTCGTGCTTTGGTCAGTGCGTCGAGGCCGATGTAGCGCCGTCCCTCGGTCCACTCGTCGGTCTGCTCGGCCAGCACCGCGCCGACCAGCCGGACGACCGCAGCGCGGTCCGGGAAGATCCCGACGACGTCGGTGCGACGACGGATCTCTTTGTTCAGCCGTTCTTGGGGGTTGTTCGACCAGATTTGTCGCCAGACCTCGCGCGGGAACGCAGCGAAGGCCAGCAGGTCCGCCCGCGCGTGGTCCAGATGCGCGGCCGCGGCCGGGAACTTGGCTTCGAGACCGTCGATGACGCGGTCTGCCTGGGCGTGCACCGAGGCGGCATCGGGCTGGTCGAAAACCGTGCGCAACAAGGTGAGCACCCACGGCTGCGCCGATTTCGGGATCTGGCAGGCCAGGTTGCGGGCATAGTGCGTGCGGCACCGTTGCCAGCTCGAGCCGGGCAGCGTCGCCTCGACCGCCGAGACCAGGCCCTGGTGGGCATCGGAGATCACCAGCGCGACCCCGGACAGGCCGCGGGCGACCAGTGAGCGCAGGAATCCCAGCCAGCCGGCGCCATCCTCGCCGGAGACGACCTCCAGGCCGAGTACCTCGCGCTGTCCGTCGGCGGTGACCCCGACCGCGATCAGGGCGTGCACGAGCTGCGTGCGGCCGTGCTCGCGGACCTTCTGGGTCAGTGCGTCGAGCCAGACAAACGAGTACGGGCCCTCGTCCAACGGACGGGAACGGAAAGCTTCCACCTGCTGATCGAGACTCTTGGCCATCTCGCTGACCTGGGACTTCGACAGCTGGGTGATCCCCAGTTGACCGACCAGCTTCTCCACCCGCCGGGTCGAGACCCCGAGCAGGTAGCTCGTCGCCACGACCGAGACCAGCGCCTGTTCGGCCCGGCGCCGGC
>NZ_VRMC01000551.1:0-255 GCF_008369905.1 Pseudonocardia sp. EV170527-09 | reverse complement strand
GGTGGGAGACCTGATCCGCGAGGGCCATCTCGCGCTCCTCGTCTCGAAGGCGACCGCGACGGTCCTCGACGTCAGCGGCGTTCCCTTGCGGGCCGGCGATTACGTGCCGGGCGCCCTGGAGGCGGCGGTGAACCGCGACGTCATCACCAAGGCGGCGGTGGCCGAGATGGTGGCCTACGGCGCCGACCGACGCGCCTGGCTCGCCTTCTGCGCCGGGGTGAAGCATGCCGATGCGGTGCGCGACGCGATCCGCGC
>NZ_VRMC01000550.1:0-255 GCF_008369905.1 Pseudonocardia sp. EV170527-09 | reverse complement strand
GATCAGCCTCGCCGAACTGCGCCAAGTCCTGAGCCACGCCCCAACAACCCGACTGTCGACGCACATCGGCGGAGGCCAGGACGGCTACTGCAACGTCGAGGGCGATGGCAGCCGACTCACCTGGCGCGGACCGCCGGAAGAACGCGAGGGTGTAGAGCGAATCGAAGTGATTTCTATACCGCCCGAAGCGTGGGAAGAGTTCTGGCAGACGCTCGATCGCCTCGAAGTCTGGAATTGGGACGGCCACCGCTATGA
>NZ_VRMC01000549.1:0-255 GCF_008369905.1 Pseudonocardia sp. EV170527-09 | reverse complement strand
GTGCGGTAGAAAACTTATTGCACATTAGAATTAGTCAATATGCAGTATTTGATTACCATGCCTTCAAAAATTTAATTGATAAAACCGGTAATATTGAACTGTATGTAGAAAGGCCCATGTCACACGATGACAAAAACGGCGTTTCAGATATTTGGCTGCACAGAGGATATCAGTCACTTGATGCGGAAAAAGCTTTATCCTATATGCGTTATATAGATGCTTTTGATGGCGAGATCGGTCGCATCCAACGGGAAG
>NZ_VRMC01000548.1:0-255 GCF_008369905.1 Pseudonocardia sp. EV170527-09 | reverse complement strand
ATTTATACTGGTATTCTTCGACGACATATTGGTCTACAGCAAAAACCTTCAGCAACACAAGCATCATTTGAACATTGCTCTGTCAATTCTGAGGCAGCATCAACTGAAGGTAAAGCTCTCAAAGTGTTCTTTTGCTACTGCATCAGTAGAGTACTTGGGCCATATAATTTCTGGAGATGGTGTGTCCACAGACCCATCAAAAATTGCAGAGATTGTCAATTGGTCAGTCCCTACTTCAGTAAAGCAGCTTCGTAG
>NZ_VRMC01000547.1:0-256 GCF_008369905.1 Pseudonocardia sp. EV170527-09 | reverse complement strand
GGTTATAACGAAGTGACCTTCCTCTCTGACCGTGTGTGCGGGATCTGCGGCTTTGCTCACAGCACCGCCTACACCACGTCGGTGGAAAACGCGATGGGTATTCAGGTGCCAGAACGTGCGCAGATGATCCGCGCCATTCTGCTGGAGGTGGAACGCCTGCACTCGCATCTGCTCAACCTCGGCCTCGCCTGCCACTTTACCGGCTTCGACTCCGGCTTTATGCAGTTCTTCCGCGTGCGTGAAACCTCCATGAAAA
>NZ_VRMC01000546.1:0-256 GCF_008369905.1 Pseudonocardia sp. EV170527-09 | reverse complement strand
ACTTTCTACTATCTGAATGTTGGCTGTAAATTGTTGAAGCATGGGAAACTCTTACTCTATTTCTTGCGCACTCTCTATCTTAGGCTCATACTGCTCAAATTCATAGTCTAAATCATCCTTGAACTGGAAAACATTCTTCAATATTATTAAACATGAAAACATTATCCTCTTCATGAAAGAAAAAATTATATGTTAGCTGATCTCATTGCACGAAATAATCATCACAAATTGGCTTACTCACAACAACTTCTTATAT
>NZ_VRMC01000545.1:0-256 GCF_008369905.1 Pseudonocardia sp. EV170527-09 | reverse complement strand
CCCGCCACCTGATCAGCCATCGCGAACTGGCGCTGATGAAACCTGACGCGATTCTGGTGAACATCTCCCGTGGCCCGGTAGTCGACGAGCCGGCACTGATCGAAGCCCTGCAAAACAACCGCATTCGCGGTGCCGGCCTCGACGTCTACGAGAAAGAACCGCTGGCCGAGTCGCCGCTGTTTCAGTTGAAAAACGCTGTCACCCTGCCACACATCGGCTCGGCGACGAATGAAACCCGCGAAGCCATGGCCAACCG